>NZ_BADT01000017.1 GCF_000239855.1 Pseudoalteromonas sp. BSi20652
TGTAGTGGTACAGTGATTTTGGCCACCCATTAAGAAAGAAATGTTATGCTGATAAGCATACAAATTTGGGTGAAAAAATGACGAAATTAAAACGTGCAACGTATTCTGCAGCAATCAAATTAGAAACAGCTCAGCTTGTAGTTGACCAAAGTTATACTCAAGAAGAAGCAGCCAAAGCGATGGGAGTGGGTAAATCAACCGTTAGTAAGTGGGTTACTCAATTAAAGCAAGAGCGTAATGGCCAGCCACCTACAGCTTCGCCAATGACGCCCGAACAAATTGAAATCCGCGAACTTAAAAAGCAAATCCAACGCATCGAATTAGAAAAGGATATATTAAAAAAGGCTACCGCTCTCTTGATGTCCGACTCCCTGAACAATTCTCGTTAATTGAGAAACTAAATCAACGAGAGCGTTACCCAATTAGCGTGCTGTGTAACGTATTCAATGTGCATCGTAGCAGCTATAAATATTGGGCTATAAGGGATACAACGCCGACACCAGAACAAGTAAGGCTAGAGGCTGAAGTTAGAGCAATACATGCAATGAGCGGCGGCTCAGCTGGGGCGCGGACAATCGCGGCAATAGCAACGAACAATGATTTTGAATTGAGTCGTTATCGTGCTGCTAAGCTAATGGTTAAATTAAAGCTTGAAAGCTGCCAAGTACCTCAACATTCATATAAACGCGGCGGTAATGAACACCTTGAAATTCCAAATCTGCTTGATAGACAATTTGATGTTGTTGAGCCAGATACCGTGTGGTGCGGTGATGTGACGTATATTTGGGTAGGTAATCGCTGGGCTTATTTAGCCGTTATTATTGATTTATTTGCACGTAAAGTAGTTGGCTGGGCCATGTCGTTGTCGCCAGATACTAATTTAACGCTAAAAGCGCTTGAACTCGCGTATGAAAGCAGAGGAAAACCGACAGGACTGATGTTTCATTCAGACCAGGGTAGTCACTATACCAGTTTAAAATATCGTCAACGTTTATGGCGCTATAAAATCAAACAAAGTATGAGTAGGCGTGGAAACTGTTGGGATAATGCACCAATGGAGCGATTTTTTAGAAGCTTTAAAACGGAGTGGATGCCAAAGGTTGGATATGGAAATTTTATAGATGCTAAATATAGCGTTAGTGATTATATCAACGGATATTACAACAACGTTAGGCCGCATCATTATAATGCCGGTTTAGCGCCAAATGAATCTGA
>NZ_BADT01000016.1 GCF_000239855.1 Pseudoalteromonas sp. BSi20652
GGCCAAAGCATCGGTAGTCATAGGGGTTTCTTTCTTTGTCATTTTTATCTCCAAAAATAAAATTTATTGTTAGGTGCTCCTAACAACGGGGAGAATAATGCCAAACTAAATTTAGGTTGGGGC
>NZ_BADT01000015.1 GCF_000239855.1 Pseudoalteromonas sp. BSi20652
TGCAGCGACTCCCGACGCTAAAATCACAACAAAGCCTCTCAATACTGCGTAGCGCACCGACTTCAAATTGTAGAGAGCCTGGATCTAACGATTCGGGCTTTTTATGTCTGTAGAAAAGTAATTTAGGTATTTCTCCATAGCTAAGCGTCTCTACAGCGCAGCGCCTCTTAGTGAATAATTTACTTAATTTAATGAGTAAAAGTGCTCGCTGATGCGAATGTAGCATTTGAACTGTGGTTTTCTACCGCTTTGGGCAGTGCGACATTCTAATGCGTAGCGCACTGACTTCACATTGTAGAGGGTCGAATCAAGCGCTTTGGCGTGAACTAAGGCTGCATACTGGGTGCCCTTACATATTCTGTAATGCTCGGTATTTTTATTTCTATATATTAAGCGCATCAGCTTAAAAGCGTGTCTACGTAATATTAACTCAACCAATAATAGTGATGTATTTTACTGATGCATTCGATCTGAACGACAATATAGCTTAGTCACAACTGCTCAAGAGCGTAATGTTTTATATAGAATTTAATATTTCCTTATTTAGCTAAAAATAGTGATACTAAACTACTTATTAAATTGCTTAACTACTTAATAAGTTTGCTAATTTTATTATATGTATCTTACTTTACTTGTTAATTAAGAGTCTGAATATTATGATGAATCTATTATTTATTTGATTTATGTTACAGGGTTTTTCTTGATGGATACTCTATTTCACACTGATGACTCTGTATTATTAATTGAGTTTACCCGCATTTATTTGGCTTTTTTTATACCTTTGTCGCTATGTTTTATACGTATCGCGTTATTTTTAAAAATAGAAGTGCGTCGTCAGGTGTCATTTTCACAGGGCACAAGTATTGCTCAAGTTGGTGGAACCATTTGGCGTTTAAATTTTTTAGAGTGGTTATTTGGTTCGTTTGTGTTACGCGTGTATTTATTCCTGAGCTTGATGACTATTTGATACTTTTTGAGCCCTTAAATGGGTGGCCAAGTATTATGTTTGGTAATGTAATGATGGCAAGTGGTTGTGCATTGAGTATGGTGGTGCATTATGCAATGGGGTCATTGTGGCGTTCAGGGATCGACCCAAAAGGGCCTAAAGAGCTAAAGACAACTGGGCTTTATGATTATTCTAGAAATCCGATGTATTTAGGTGTAGCTTTTGCTCAGTTAGGCTTCTTTTTTGCATTACCGAGTGTATTTACTTTGTTATGTCTAGCAATAGGATTAACTGCTCTATATAGGCAAACAGCTTTAGAAGAGTCACACTTAGTGGTGTCGTTTCCATTAGAATACCCAGAATACATAAAGCGAGTGCCTAGATGGTTATAGTGTAACTTTGTACAGTTTAAAGTGGTTTTTGATAGATGTACCGTTCGATAAGCTTTTGTTTTTTATTGGTTTTGAAAAATAGTATCCTTGTATAAAGTCACACTCTAGTTGTTTTAATAACAAGAATTGTTGGTGTGTTTCGACCCCTTCGGCGACTACTTTTACCTCTAAATTATGTGCCATCGTAATAATAGCTTTCACAAGTGCGATACTATTCTCATTTATATCTAGGTCTTGAATAAATGATCGATCAATCTTCAATATATCTATATCAAGACGCTGTAGGTATGCTAACGATGAGTAACCAACACCAAAGTCATCTATTGCTATATCGATGTCTACATCATTTAATCGCTTAAGATGGTGTTTTATCTTTGAATCGGGGTCCATTAAGGTATTTTCGGTCACTTCAATTAAAATTGTGTGGGGTTGTAAATCATAACGCTTACTTGCTCTAATCCATTGCTCAACCCATTCGCCAGCTCGATCTATTTCAAGTGGAGATGTATTAACACTTACTTGAATAGGTATATTAGATAAATTATTAAATTCAACTGCGTCACTTACAGCTTGAGATTTAACAAAATGTCCGATGCTACCAATTAAGCCATTTTTTTCTGCTATGGGTATAAAGTCATTCGGTCCCACTATCCCTTTTGTAGGGTGATTCCAGCGTATTAGTGCTTCCGCTTTAGCTACAGTAGTACCATCAATCGAGAAAATGGGTTGATAGTAAAGTTCAAATTGATTCTCTATAAGTGCTATTTTCATTTCTTCTATTAATTTACGCTTTTCCATTGCTTGTTCTTCCATAAGGAAGGAAAAAAACTCGTAGCGATTCCTACCTTTTCTTTTGGATAGATACATAGCTTGATCTGCTCGTTTAACTAGCTCTTCAACTGTATGACCATCAGTTGGGTAAAATGTTAAGCCGATACTTGCAGTAACGTATACTTTTTCTTTTTTAATTTGAATGCATTGCATTAAGCTTTTTTGGATTCTATCAGCCACTTCGGCTGCTTTTAGCTGATCGCTTACACCCTGTAATATAAGTGTGAATTCATCTCCGCCTAATCTTGCAATAATATCATTTTCACAAATACAGTTTTTTAATCTATTTGCTACTTGATGAAGTAATAAGTCGCCATAATCATGACCTAAGCTATCGTTGACCTCTTTAAAACCATCTAGATCGATGAATATCAGAGCAAAAGTGATTTCTTTTTTACTAATTAATGCGTGTAGTTTTTCGTAAAAATAACGTCTGTTAGGTAAATCGGTTAACCCATCTTGATAAGCATATTGGTGAAGTTGGCTGTTTGCTTTTTCAAGTTCTTTAGTGCGAACTTTTACTTGGTTTTCGAGTAAGTGTTCACGCTGCTCTATAGTGTAAAGCATATCATTAAAGCAGTTTGTTAGCTGACCAACTTCATCTTGTGATAGTTGCTCAGCGCGCAAGCTGTAGTCATTTGATTTAGTGATTTTATCCGCTGTTTGTGCAAGATACAAAATTGGATTTAAAAACCTGCGCCTCAGTAATAATGATATAAAAAGGCTTACAATAAAAGAAAATAGAGTCAGTGAAGAAATGAATTTTATATAAAATTGAACTCGATCGTTGATATAACTATTATTAGCTGTAATCTTTAGTTCACCATAATATTGATTGTCTAATAGCAGACGCTTGTCTACTTCAATAACATGTTGTAGGTCTTGTAAATATTCAGTTGAGTATACAGCCGCAAGTTGTTTTCCTAATTTATTATTTACGATTACAGACATTACATCAGACCGTGTCAATATGGGGTTAATAAGTTCTTGTAGGGCTTCTGTATCATTAAACATAAGCGCAGTCGTTATATTTGGGGACATCATATTAGATAATGAATTAAGGCTTTCTATTTGTTCTTGCTTGGCGCTTGTGAGTTCGTAAGCACTAAAAGCAACAATTACAGTTGTGCTGGATATTAACGCGACGCTCATCAAAATAAAAAGAAGCTTTTTACTAATAGTGTTTAATGTAAATAGATTTTTAATCATACTATCCCCCCACAACACGAGCTAGCCGCAATACTTTTGAACTCATAGTTATACCATCAGATTTGAGGTTTTGTGGGGCTATTTCAAAGCGAATTTTACCGCTTGATAGAAAAAAACGTATGTGTCCGCTACTCTCTATAAATTCATCGTTCTCGCCTACTACTAATATATTTTTATGTATTAAGAGTTCTGTCTTAATCCAATCTTCGAATGTATCCGATGTAATAAATATCATATTACATTGCTTAATTGAGCTCGCATCAAGCGTTATGTATTTGTTTACTAATGGTAACCCTTTTACAGTGCGATTATTTAGAGCAGTATCAGCAATATCAACAAAGTTTTTATCAGGGCTACACAATGTGAAGTTAGTATTTTCATCTAATGGATTTTGCCATTGAGAGAAACGTGCGAAATTATATAAAAAACCAGCTTTGAGCATGTATTCTTTCTCTACAGCAAAGCTGTTAGTACTTACTAAAAGTACTAACACCAGTATAGCGCTGTGTAAAAAACATCTCAGTTTAAGCATTTAATAATCTTAGAAATTGGCTGTAATAGAAAACGAAATAGACTCATCAATATAATTGGGTAGCGTATAAGTTTCACTCGTATTGGCATATTCTATATGAGAGCCTGCAAATAAGTTTTTACCTGAAAACGCAGTAGACCATGTTGGAGTAATTTGATAATTCCAAGTTAAATCAAGCGTTGTGTAGTTATCTGATACGTATGCGTCAGAGTTCTCTACTCGCAGAGTTGCAAATATGTTGTGGTCTTCTAGGGAGTAATTAACCTTAGTAAATATTTGCCTATTAGTTGAATCAAAGCCAATTGTAGGTACTGTACCTGACGGTAAATCGTAGGTGATTTTGGTGTAGCTATAACCAAGCTCAGTACTTAATTTATCCATTATTTGCCAGGCTAAAACAACATCAAAGCCGTCAGTAGTTGTCTCTCCCACAGAAACAACGTCAAGGTCTATTCGTGTAGAAGTGAGTGCTTGAGCAGCTTGTTGAAATAAGCCTGCTTGGAATAAGCCAAGTGCGGGTAAAAATTGTGCTGGATTTGTATTCGAGCTAATAACGGCAATGTTCTCTGCGTCTGTATGAAAGGCCGAAAAATCTACAGACCAATAATCATCATTAAATCTATACCCGAGCTCATAGGATACATAGTTTTCTGAGTCGACTTTATCATTTCCATTTAAATAAGTTGCAATTGTGTATTCATCAATTGCCTTCACACCGGTGCTCGTACCTAAAGCTTCAAGTACAGTGGTTCCATCTACTTTATAGTCGTCATTAAATTCTATAAGAGTAGGGGTACGAACGCTTCTAGATACCGCACTCCAAACTAAGTGGTTTTCTAGCGGTTTATAAACTAGCCTTGCTGAGGGCTGGTTTTCCCATCCAGTTAAGTCGTTGTGGTCGAATTTAGTACCAATAATAAAATCTAAAGTGTCAGGGATAATATTATATTGAGCCTGAATGAGCCCGCCAAACTGTTGTAAATTATCAAGGTCTTTGTCGCTCTCTAAAAATAAACTATCGTCAAAAGAGATCTTGCTGTAGCGATAACTCAATCCCCAGTCTAGTTGTAAAGACTCGTATATAAAATTCATCTGGTAATCAATGTCGATTGACTCGAAGTTTTCATTTATAAATTCTTGATTACCATCTTGTCTAAACCACGATAACTGCAACATTTGGTTTGCATCTGGTGACATTCTATTTTCTAAACGCGCCATAATACGTGAATCAGTTCGTTCAACATCACCAGAAAAAGACATATTAACGTTGGTGTCGTCTATTACACCGCGATAGTTTTGTCCAAGTTCTGATTTAGTAACATCACCTTGAAATAACCCCGACCATTCATCGTTGGGTGTAAAGTCGGCACGTATTCCAAATGAATGTTGTTTTGCAGTATCGCTAGGAGTAAGAAATATTCCTTTTTTAGATGCATTTGAATTTTTAATATGGCCATAGACACGGTAACTACCTATGTTACTAATATCGCCGCCATAACGCAGATTTGCATCTAAATTTAATTGACTACCCGTTGTTGCATTAACGTAACCACCACGCGTATCAATACTATTTTTAGTAATAATATTAATAACACCATTATTTGCATTGCTACCCCAAAGTAGCCCGCCCTGACCGCGAATTACTTCAATTCGTTCAATATCATACAATGGAACATTAAGGCTTTCCCAATAAACAGCGGCAAACTTAGGTGTGTAAAGGCTTTGCCCGTCAATCATAACTAATAATTTACTTGAAAAGCGAGATGCAACGCCACGTGAAGAAATTGCCCATTGGTTATTATCAAGTTGCCTAACAATAAGTCCTGGCACCATTTTTAGAGCTTCAGGTACTGAGTTAGCACCAGATTTAGAAATTTGTTCTTTGCTTAATACGTATATGGATGAGGCAGTATCAAAAGCTGATTGTGCTCTTTTCATTGCGGAGGTTACTTGTACATCCATTTCCATTAAGGCATTTAGATCAAGGTCAGAATCTTCAAAGGGATCAGCTATTAATATTGGAGAAACAAAAAATAATGTCCACAAAGAGTGTTGTGATATTTTCACTGGTTTATCTCCAATTAAATAAAAAATATAAAAAGCATGTCAGCTTTGTTAAATACAAGTAAAACATCATATTAACATTATAAAAGCAGTAAAAATAGACAATAATCCTGTTAATTTATTAATCTTTAGTACTATAGTATTTCTTTTGAAATTACGATCTTTACGTATTACCTCTTAAAGTAGTAAATAAATGAATTAATACTTCTTAAAATCAAACTTGCTGAGTTTTATGTATTACTTTATTTTCACACTGATCATAGTCGAAATATATCTAAGTACTGCCTTAACTCCTATAGTGTTAGCTATTGCTTGTGTACATTAATAATAAGAATAGCTTCATTTGGCGCTTAAGAGAGTAAAGTTTGTTAAAAAATAACTTAATTGATGTAGAAACTGTACTCGACTTAATGTTGGATGCCGTTTGTATAGTTGATCTTAAAGGAAATTTTATTTTTGTTAGCGCGGCATTTGAGCATATTTTTGGCTATACCGCTGCTGAAGTGGTGGGTGAAAATATGATAAATTATGTTTATCAAGACGATCATCATAAAACACAAAATGTAGTTTCTTCACTTTTATATGGCAACGCCAAGAATCCTCAATTTGAAAACCGTTGGGTAAGAAAAGATGGTAACGTGGTTCATATACTGTGGTCGGTTCGTTGGTCCGAAGATCACCAAGTAAGAGTCGCTGTTGCTCACGATATTACTGAGCGAAAAATAATAGAAAAGCGGTTACATCATATGGCAAATTATGATGCTTTAACTGATTTACCAAATCGCTTCTCTCTCATGGATATGCTTCAACATACCCTAGTCACAGCCCAACAAAACAATACTGTTTTTGCATTGCTATTTGTCGACATAGATAAATTTAAAGCCGTTAACGATACTTATGGTCATACTGTTGGAGACCAATTACTACATCGTATTGCTCAAAGGCTTTCTTATGTGGTTAAAGACTCTGGTACGGTGGGGCGTTTGGGCGGAGATGAGTTTTTGATTATTTTAGATAGATTAAAACAACCAATCGAAGCGACCTTTGTAAAGCGTAAAATTATTGCTCAGTTCAAAATTGCATTTGAATTTGAAGATATTAACTTAAATATAAACCCAAGTATTGGTCTTGCAATTTTTCCAAATGATGGGCAAACCAGTCACGAATTAATTAAGTATGCCGACAAGGCAATGTATAAAATTAAACAAAACACATAAAAATCTACCAAGGAGCTCTTTTATAACGGCTCCTAACTCGTATTTTTTAAGTGTGCGTTACAATTTTGTATCTGGTATTGATATATCTATTTAATTGCTTACTGGCTCATAAAGTTAAATTAATTTAATCTGCGTGTATTCATTCTAATTAAACGACTTACCATATGACTTTTCTTATATCTGTTACTTTAGCCGTGCTTCCTATGCTACCTGAGCCGGTTGCTAATAATGCGGTTGCTAAAATTGTTGTGAAAAATCAACCTTATTTTTTAAGTTTTATGGGGCTAGGTGAAAATAAGCAATACACCGATGTGCATAACAAAGTGTGGGCACTTAAGATAGGTGATGAACAGTGGCAGCCTAAGTCTGCAGTGCCTTCAAGCTTATTGATAAAAGGGCGTTTAGCTAGCGCCGCAGTGGGGGTGGGTGAATATGCATATGTGTTTGGTGGTTATACGGTAGCAGAGGATCATACTGAAGTATCAAGCCCCGACGTATACCGATACGACGTAATAAAAGATACCTATACTCATCTTGCAAGCATGCCTGTACCGGTAGACGATAGCGTAGCGCTGAGCTACAAAGCGCGTTACATTTACTTAATTAGTGGTTGGCATAACGACGGCAACGTAAACTTAGTACAAGTATACGACACGCAAAATAATACATGGCAACAAGCCTCGCCATTTTTAGGTGAGCCTGTATTTGGCCAAGCTGCTGCAATTAGCGGTAATACCATTGTTATTTGCGATGGCGTTAAAACACAAGCAAACCCAGATTCGCGTCGCTCGTTTACAGACATAGCACAGTGTTTAAAGGGGACTATAGATAAAGCTAATCCGTTTAGAATAGATTGGCGTACGCTGCCACACCCAACAGGTAAAGCACATTATAGGATGGCAGCTACCAGTTATAATGGCGATATTTATATGATGGCGGGTTCTAATAATCCGTATAACTACGATGGCATTGGTTATGATGGTAAGCCTGCACCAGCAAGTAATCATGTTTGGCGCTTTAGTCTTGAGGCAAATAAATGGCAGGTTTTATCTACCCTTGAGTTAGCGAGTATGGATCATCGTGGTTTACTAGAGCATCAAGGCGTTTTATATCGAATTGGCGGTATGAACAATAAACAGCAGGTAAGTGATAATGTACTCGGTTTTGAGGTATTAAATTGAACACTCTTTATATTACCGGAGCAGGAGTAAGCGCTGCCAGTGGTATTCCCACTTTTAGAGGGGAGGATGGTTATTGGACCATAGGCAGTAAAAATTATACGCCTATGGAAATGGCAACGCGTGCAATGTATCAAAACGCCCCTAAAGAATTTTTAGCATGGTATTACCATCGCTTTGCAACGTATCGTAACCATGGTCCTAACGACGTGCACCATTGGCTAAGTGACAAAAACCTAATTACTCAAAATATAGACGGACTTGATGGCAAAGCAGGTAATAAAAATTATATTGCTATTCATGGCAGGCTTGACCAAATGACCCTATTTCACCATCAAGGCGATGATGTAACTCCTTTTACCGCTCCGTGGGAAAAGGTCGATGAAAGCTGCTTGCATGACTCCTTATTTGAAGTGTTTAATATTCAAAACCAAGCGCCTGAGCTTAATCACTCCTTTAAACCTTATGTTTTATTGTTTGATGAGTACTACACCGAGCTTTATAGAATTAGCGAAGCGCAAAAGCGCATGATCAATGCTGATAAAATTGTATTTATGGGTACCTCGTTTAGCGTCAATATAACGCAAATGGCAATAGAAATAGCCCGCGATTACAGTATTCCCATTGAAGTTGTAGACCCCGAGCCGGCTCATATTTTACATCCCAATGTTAACTATAAAAAAATGATGGCATTGGAATACATTCAAAACAATTAAAAAAGAGCGTGTTGTCACTATTACACACGCTATTTGAACTTTATTTATAATTGTGTAAAGTTTTTATCCCTTCAATTATACATGTTGTTCTATAATATTAATGAATAAAAGCAGTTGCTTTGTAATTAACATAATAATATTGAAGAGACATAAATGAGTGATTTAACCGCAATAGCTAATTTATCTATACTTTTAGTTGAGCCTTCAGATGTTCAGCAAAAGCTAATAATAAAGTCACTGACCCAATGCGGTGTAAAGCAAGTTGAAACAGCGACTACCCAAATGCAAGCGTTAGGTCTGCTTGAAAGGTACCAACCAGATTTAGTCATTAGCAGTATGTATTTTGCAGATGGCACTGCAGACTCATTCCTGCAGCATATACGTTCAACACCACGTACCGAAAACCAAGCATTTATGTTGGTATCGAGCGAACGCAATAAAAAGTATCTTGAACAATTAAGACAATCAGGCGTGCTCGCTATTTTACCCAAGCCGTTTAGCGCCGACGCAATAACGCGCGCACTTAAAGCAACGTTAGATATTATTACCGAAGAAGAAGTTGAGCTTGAGCATTTTGACGTAACTTTACTACGCGTATTAGTTGTTGATGACAGCCGCTTTGCGCGTAAACATATTATTCGCGTACTTGCAGGTATGGGCATTCCAACACCCGTTGAAGCCGAAGACGGTAAGCAAGCAATTGAGCAATTAAATAATCAACCGTTCGACTTAATTGTAACAGACTACAACATGCCAGAAATGGATGGTCGAGAGCTAACAGAAGCCGTAAGAGGCTCAAATAGCTACTCACATATCCCTATTTTAATGGTGAGCTCAGAGGCAAACGATACGCACCTAGCAAATATAGCTCAAGCGGGAGTTGATGCTATTTGTGATAAACCGTTTGAACCGGCCACAGTGCGAGAATTATTGTTTAAAATAATGTCTTAAAAGTAAGTACAAGCGTAGGACGATGATTATTTGGCCTACGCTCACTCTAAAATACATTTACTATTACAGTTTTCCTAATCTATAAATGAGTAATGCCGTTTTTTTAATGTTTTTATCAAGGCTGGTTAAATCGGCTGTTTCGTTTTTAGTGTGCGCACCGCTGCCCATCAAGCCTAAACCATCGAGTGCCATATCAACATGGTTTGCCGCAAACGAAATATCAGCCGCACCAGCATTGCGTGGATTAGCAGCTACTACTTTGTTGAAGCCTAAGTCGTGGCTTGCGTTGCTGTATAATTCTAATAGTTTTTTATTGCCATCAGTTAATGCCATTGGTGGGTAACCGTCTTCAAAAATAAGCTCGGCTTTACTGCCATCTAAGTTTTTAGCCACAATTTGTAGCATAACCCTTTTAGCGCTTTCTACCTGCTTTGGCGAAAGTGCGCGTAAATCACCTGCCACATGCACGGTTTGTGCTATTACATTACTTTTACCAAACGCCGTTGCTGACGAATTTGCACTGTCGTAGTCGGCATTTGTACCGCCCACAATAAGCCCAGGGTTAAACGTTAAATTAGGTTGCGTGGCAAGTTGCACTCTAAAATCATTTAAAATGCGTGATGCTTCGTAAATAGCACCATAACCAACGCTTTCGCTAAATATTTGCGAAGAATGCGCTGCATTGGCCGTTACGTTTAGCGTCCAGCCGATATAACCACGGCGCGCCGCCATAGCTGTTTTTATATTGTTATCGCCATTTTCATAACCAAGCGCTACGTCAGCCCAAATTGCCGCATCAACAATAGCTTGTTTAGATAAGCTAAGCGGGCGACCGCTGCTTTCTTCATCGCCAGTCAGCAATACTTTTATGCTTACATTTTCAAGCAAATTAAGGGCTTGTAAGCTTTTAAGTGCCGTAATTATTATCGTGTTACCGCCTTTCATATCGGCAACGCCTGGGCCACTTGCTGTATCGGCATCAAGTTCTTTGTAGGTAGTAAAGTTATCGTTTTTAGCAAATACCGTATCTAGATGGCCGATCATTAGTATTTTTATTGCATCGGGGTTTTTACTCTCATGGGTTGCCAGTACATGTCCTGCGCGGTTAAACGCACTGCCATCCAGCCATTTTACTTTAAAACCAATGGCTTTAAGCTGCTTGCTTGTCAGCGCCCCTACTTTTTTTACACCTTCAATATTAAGCGAGCCACTATTAATATTTACGGCTTGCTCTATTTCTTTAAGTGCTTGTGGAATGTTTTTATCGACCTGTTTTACTATTTCACGCTCGTTTTTATCAAGCGCAGCATGGCTTGTAAGCGACAGGGTACTCGCAAGGGTAAAAATAAGTGCATGGCTAAATTTTAAAAATGACATAACAGCATAATAAGTGAGAAATAAGAATATTTAATATGAGTAAAAATACACAGGATTCAATAGAAGTAGGTTGTGATTTTTAACTAATTTTATAAGTAATAACGAGCTACAAGTTTAAGGGTGAACGCGTTATTAGTTTAAACACAGGTATTTAAAATATAATCTTTTAACTAATAATCAAGCTGTGCAACTAAACAGCAATTTGCCTGATATTACTGACCTCCACCATTTTGGATTTTTGCTACATTTAGAAAAGTTGAGACTGAACTAACTGTTTACAAATACTTATTTTATAGCTAGGGTAAAATCATTGTAATATAAGGATATTTGTCATTTTTTAGGTGACAAATGTCGTAGACTAAATTGTAAGATTTATAGGTATAAACAATGAATAACTTAGTTGTATTAATAACGGGTGCTAATAGGGGAATCGGTTTCGAATTAGCCAAACAATACCTTATAAATGGATGGACAGTAATTGCTACCTGTAGAGATCTAGAAACGGCGGTTGCTCTAGTTTCATTGAAAGGTAAGTTTCCAAATAAATTGTCGATTGAGTTAATGGATATCACTTGCCCTGAAAAAATTAAGACGTTGGCAAGTAAACTTAACGAGGAAAATATTAAATTAGATTTAATAATAAATAATGCGGGATATTTGGATCGAGAAAACACAAGTATCCATACTATTAATTATGCTAATGCTGAAATGTCTTTTAAGGTGAATTCACTTGGACCACTATATTTAACTCATTGCTTTTTACCTTTAATAAATAAAAAACGCTTATGTAAGATAGCCGTTATTTCTTCTGCTATGGGATCTTTGTCGCTAGAACAAAGTGTGGATTGGTATGGTTATCGAATGTCTAAAGCCGCTGCCAATATGCTAGTAGTGAACTTATCACAAGAACTTGTTAATGATAATGTGGCTGTGGTAGCTGTTCACCCCGGTTGGGTTCAAACCGATATGGGTGGCTCTACAGCAAGTGAAAATGTTGTAGATTCGGCTCTTGGAGTTATGAACGTTATTCTGAATTTATCTATTGATAATACGGGAAAACTTTATAGTTTTAATGGTGAGGAGTTACCGTTCTAATAAATATAACAACACGCTATGAGGTGGATAACTAGTAAAGTCAGCTATTAATTGCAAATTTTAAAACTGCTGAGCCTCTTCGTTTTAAGGCCGCTAAATACGTCAATTCATCGGAGGGTGTTAACGCGGTTTAAGATCCATAACCCATTCATGCAACACTCTAAGTATGTAACTGAGAAATAAGAGTATTTAATATGAAGTAAAAGTACAGAGGATTCAATAAAAGTGGATTGTGATTTTTAACTAATTTTATAAGTAATAACGAGTTACAAGTTTAAGGGTTATGGGGTGTACGCGTTATTGGTTTAAACACAGGTATTTAAAATATAACCTGTTAATTAATAATCAACGGGTATAACTAATCAGCTATACGTCTGATATTACTGATCTCCACCATTTTGGGGTTTTGCTACATTTAGAAAAGGTAAGGCGAAGCTAACTAACTGTTTACAGTTGTTTATTTTATAGCTAGGATAAAATCATTGTAATATAAAGACATTTGTCGGTTTGTAAAACGACAAATGTCGTAGACTAAATTGTTATGCTTTTGGAGTAAGACTTGAGCTGCTTTGATGTAATTGTTACATTTTCAAATGAAATTTTTAGGCCATTTCTCTTATTAGTAAGTTCTGTATTTGCGATATACTTTGCTTATAAAAAGATTGGTAACAGAGTCGCTGCCCAATACTCTTTTGGCGGTGAAAGTTTCACCCCTTCACATATAACAGAAGTCGTCTTATCTAATAAAAAAGATAAGCCCGTAAATATTTATGCCATACATGCAGTTTTTCACAATGACTTGTGGTTAGAACTCGATAAATATTCCCCTCCAAAAGTATTAAAGCCTTACGAGTCATTATCATTATCAATGAATCCATATAGTTCTTTAAATGTCGGTTCAGATAAATATGAACCTGATTTTATGAACGCTGAAATTTATATCGAATCAGATGATAAAGTTATAAAGTGTGAGTCAAGGTATCGCCCTGAATTGTTAGAAAGGTATGCTAAAGTTGCTGTAAATAGATGTTCATACAATGGCTTTGTTTACGATGAAACGGTAGCTTATATTCTTGTTTATATTTTAGATAACAGTATGAAAACAGCTTTTATTCACAAGTCAGGGTATATTGGCAATGAATGGGAATTAAGCCCAAATCACTTAGGCCAAAATGCTACTGATCAAAATGTATTGGGTATGATAGTTGCTAATAAATTTGATAAGGTTTTTAGCTCGCATGTTATTTACAGGGTACAGTCTCTTGGGAATTTGGTGGCAGTCAAAGCATAACAAGCTGTTAAACAAGGAAAAAAACAGTTGGTTTTGCTCCAGCGTGAATTACAGTGACACCCAACCTAAATCTTGTAATGCTTTAAAAGCGCTTAGAGTGAATTACAGGATCTCATTTTTTAATTGAATTTGGCTGTTGGAGTTATTTTACAGTCTCGTTATAGGCTCTAGATGACTTCACACAGAGATTTAAATCCCACACATGAAAGTGCTGTTCTAGATTCATATAAGAATCTCCTTTCATCACAAGGCAAAGTACTTAAATTAATTAACAGACCAGATCCGCCTGATGCAATTGTAAAGATTGATGGCGTAGATACTTGGATAGAAATAACAGATGCACATTTTAGTCAAGAGACTGCAATCAGCATAACTTCTCATGCCGCGGATGATAAAGTTCACATATCGTCAAAAGGCGATTTAGTTGGAGATTTTGATTCAATTACTAATGGAAGAGTTGAGTCAGCAATTAAAGCTAAGTTACAGAAGAAAACAATGCAAAGCATTGCTACATTAAATAAACCAGGGATATTACTTGTTGGGTTATATGGGCCATTCTTTGACATACTTGAGGTTGAAAGTAATTTTTCTGATGAATTTAAAGCTGAGTTAAAGACCCAGAATATTTTTAGTTCTATTTATGTTTATCAAACCTGTAACCAAAACACACATGCGTACCATAAAATCAAATGAAGCAATACTCTGTCGTAAAAGTGATATCTCTTAATAAAAAATTTATCTATTCAGAAAACAGCTTTGGCTCTAGAGTTCCTCAGGTCGGTGATATTGGAACAATAGTTGAAGTTTATGATGGAGCCTTTGATATTGAATGTAGCGATGAAAATGGTGTTACCATTTGGCTTGAAGTATTTGAACCTAGTGATGGAGGTTTAGAGTTACTGTATATATAACAAGCTTTATTAATGCCGAATATTTTCCCTTCATTCTATCTAGCCGGTATTTAGAATTAACAACCATTAGGTTTAACACCATTAGCATTAAACCTGACAGCTCGAACTCAACCAATCAACGTTTAATTAGTCGGCATTAAATAAATCTCGCGTACGCTGTTGCGCTGGTTTGCTTCAATAGCAAACAATACCGCGTCGGCTACATCTTGTGGGTCGAGTTTATCGGGTTTAGCGTCATCAAAAAACGGGGTGTTTACCATGCCTGGGGCTATGGTTGTGCAGCGTCCGTTCCACTCACTCATTTCCTCAGCTAAGTTTTGTCCAAAGCCATAAGCAAACCATTTAGTTGCACCGTAAATAGAGCCGCCAATTGGCTTACGGCCAGCGGCAGAGCTGGTTAATATAAAGTGACCTTTATTTTGGCGTAAATGCGGCAGGGTTAATTTTGCAGTCCACAGTAGGGCTTTAATATTTATATCAATCATGGTTGACCACTCATCCGGATCACCTTTTTCGGTGCCTGCGGTTGAAACACCCATGCCCGCGTTAGCGAAGGCTACATCTAATCGGCCAAACTTTTCAATGCCTTTGGTAACTACGTTTTCAAGTGCGGTAAAGTCGGTTGCATCTGCGGCTACGCTCAGTGCGTTATCTGATCCTAGCTCGGCAACAAGTTGGTTAAGTTGCTCTTCTCTACGGGCGGTTAATATAACTTTATGACCGTTGTTTACTAAGGTTTTTGCCGTTGCTTCACCAATGCCACTAGAAGCGCCGGTTATGAGTACTATTTTCTCTTTTGCCATGGTTTTTTCCTTATTAACAAATGAATAAAGGCGCAGCTCAATGTGCGCCATGCAGTTATTGGGCTATGTCAAAATTGACTGATAAATCGTCAGCTTGCGTTAGGCTAATTTGTTTTAGTTGATAAATATTAAAATCAGTATCTACTTGCTCTGCATCGTCTATGTGTGCGCTACACGTATAACCAAGTTGGTAGTCGCCTGGTGTTATGAATGCGAGTTCAAATTCGTATTCATTATCGTCTGCATCAAAAACAACATTGGCAGTAGCTAACGGAGCGTTATCAGGCGTTTGGTCATCTATTTCATGAATATCTGTTGGGGTTTGTGCCTGCGCAGAGTAAAGGTAAACAGCATGGCCAAATGATGAATCATCAGCAGCAAGATCAATGTTGTCAGTCTCGCAATTGTTTATAAGTGTTTGGCTTACAGTGCCTTCAATATCTTGTGATTCAGAAAGGTTTTGTAAACGCACACCGCGAGGTTTTAAAAAGACTTCGTTATTATTTTGTGGATCAACCAACGATTTTTTTAAATCAAACTCTAATACAAACTCGTTGTCGGTTTGATTGAGTGTAAAGCCATCTAGCTGTATTTCACCCACGCCATCATTACCTTTTCTTTTTACGATAAGCGGTGCAATGCTGTCATCTTCATAAACTACGTGAGATGTTAAACTAAGGTTGTTTGTGTCGCCGTTTATTACTTGTGCGCGGATCCACGAATAATCACCTGCAGGTACTTCTTGATCATCAAGTAATTGAAAAATATCGTCGCCCGTATAGTCTAGTAAGTTGACCATTTGCGCTAAGGTGGAATCGTTTTTAGAGCGAGTTTCAAAGTTAACTTCTTCACCTTCTTGGGCTTTAATTGTTATTGAATCAAATACAACGTTAACTTGTTTTAAACCAGTGACTGGAGCGTCGGAAATACCCAAGCTAAAAGTTGCTTTATCACTTGTTTTTGGGGTTGTTTCAGCATCGTCATTTGATGAGCCGCAGCCTGCTAAGGCAAAAATAATAGCGCTACTTAATAGTGTTGATTTAAAGTTCATGATTGTTTCCTCTTATTTGATTTGCTAAGTGTATGTATTTAACCCTTAACCTAAATTGAATTAAAAATATGAGAAGTTATAACTTTTAACATGCTGTTTTAAAACGTTTTTAATTTCATCGATTTAATCGTTTTTTACTATATACTCGCGCCACTTCTTTTGAAGTCGGTTTTTATTAGATTTAACCATTATTTTGCTGAGTTTCAGCCACATTTATCGGAACAAACATGAAAGATAAACTCTTAGCGTTTTGGCAAAGCCATTCAGAAACAATCATCACTTTAGGATACAAAGTGATTTTAGCGTTGGTGATTTTAGTTGCGAGTGCCTTAATTGCACGCTCGGTTAAAAAAGCGATTAAAAACGCTAAATCCCCGTTAAAAAGAGTGGATAGTACGCTGCTTCCTCTTTTATCGAGTATTGCTGGTTATTTAGTTTATATAATTGGCGGGCTATTTATTTTAGATATTTTTGGCGTAAACACGGCAAGCTTAATTGCGCTAATGGGTGCTGCTGGTTTAGCGATTGGTTTAGCCCTTAAAAATACGCTGAGCAATATTGCTGCGGGTATTATGCTGCTAATACTCAGACCTTTTAAAATAGGCGACTTTGTTGATGCCAGTGGCACGCTTGGTACTGTGAGTGAAATAAACCTATTTACCACTATTTTTAAAACCACCGACGGTCTTTATATTGCATCGCCTAACGGCAAAGTGTGGGGTGGCAATATTAAAAATTTTACCCGTAATGGCAAAAGACGAATGGACATAGTGGTGGGTATTTCGTATGCCGACTCTATTGACGTTGGCTTAAATGTACTTAAAGAATTAGCCGCATCAGAGAGCCGATTACTCGCAGAGCCTGCACCTAAAGTAATGGTGACATCAATAGGTGAAAGCGCAGTAAACATACAATTACGTGCGTGGGCTGTTAATGGTGATTATTGGCAAACTGTGTGGGATTTAAATAAACGTGTTAAAGAAGCTATTGAAGGCGCAGGGCTGAGTATTCCGTTTCCGCAGCGTACGCTGCATATATCTGAGTCTATGGCATCGGCAGTAACTGTTAACAAAGATGCTTAAATATGTACTAACATAAGCACAAATAAAAATAAGCGAGCCTTGGCTCGCTATTTTTGTATTACCTTTATATTGACGGAGGTATTAACCTTCTAGTTGAAAGTCGTACACTGAGCCTAAATTAAGTAGTTGTGTAAGCTCATCAAGTGCTTGGTAGCTTTCGGTGAGCAGGGCTGAGTCTGCAAAGTCATTTGCGCCTAATTTGTCGCGGTAGTTACGTTTTGCCCAGTCACACAGTTGTGTGTATTTAGTATCAGTTAAAATAACTTCTGGGTTTACTGCAGCAAGTTCTTGCTCGTTAAGGGCTACACGTAAACGCAAGCAAGCAGGGCCGCCGCCATTTTGCATACTTTGGCGTAAATCAAAAAACTGTACTTGGTTTACTGGGTTATCAGCCATGATCATTTCTTCAATGTAGGCGTTAACTGCGCTGTTGCGTTTACACTCTTGTGGTGCCACTAACAACATTGAACCATCTTCAAGGCTCACTAGCTGGCTGTTAAATAAATAGCTACTTACAGCGTCGGTAATGCTTACTTTATCGGTAGGTACTTCAATAATATAAAATTCTTTATTGCCAATATATGCTTCTCGAATATCTTGTAGTGCTTGGTTTTGATTTAAAAATGCTTGCTGGTGGCACAGTAATACATTGGCGTTACCTACTGCAATTACATCATTATGAAACACACCTTGGTCTATTACATCTGGATTTTGCTGTAATAAAATTTGGCTTGAATCTTTTAAGTTATGTAAGCGACAAATTGCTTCTGAGGCTTCAAGTGTTTGCCTTGCAGGAAACTTAGTTGGTTTTGGTAATTGGTTGTTAAACGCGCTGGCACCAAATACAAACATTTCAAGGCCTTGCTCGCCGTGGCTGTCACAAAAGCGAGTATGGTTTGCTGCGCCTTCGTCGCCAAAAAAGCCTTGGTCAGGCAAATGGGTATGGTGTGCAAAGTATTTGTCGTTGTTAAACATGGCTTTTAATAAGCGTGTAGTAGTTGCAGGCTCTAATGAACGATGAAACTTATTATTTAAATTAGCTGAAGTAAAATGTACTTTGCCATCAAGCGTATCTGGCGACGGCGATACCGTAGCGGCATTGGCTGTCCACATTGCAGACGCTGAATAACACGCGCGTAATAATATAGGATCAGCTTTAAATGCTTTATGAATTACTTGTGCATCGTTGCCGGTAAAGCCTAAGCGGCGCAGTACGTTTAAATCGGGGCGTGCGTGGGGAGCAAATACACCTTGAGTTAAACCTTTGTCGTGCATGGCTTTCATTTTCTCAAGGCCTTGAAGCACTGCCTCTTGAGGATTTGAAAAGCTTGCTGCGTTACTTAACGAGGCAACGTTACCATATGACAAACCAGCATAGTTGTGAGTAGGACCAACTAAGCCATCAAAATTAACTTCCAAAGCGTGCATACACGTTCCAACTAAAAATTTTCAATAGGGTGCCACAATACATCGCAATAGGGGTGCTTGCAAAGTTATAAACGCAGTGTTTTTACTAATTTTTTCGATGTTTTTAAATGTAGAGTTTATTATAAGGGGGTTGTTTTTATATTGAACGATTAATTTGAAGTTTAATTAAAATGTACACATAAATTTCATAGTGTGCAAAAGCTTAGCCTAAAGTAGGTTTATACATTTAAGCTTTATGCCAAGCCTTTACACAATACGATGTTACTTAACATAGACGCGCTCTTTGTCAGCGGTGGTATGGGTATTTGTTGGATCATTAACTTGCCAAACGCTAATGTCTAAACGCCATAATAAGTAGAGGGTATGGTATAGGTTGTTCATGGTTTTTTTCCTTTAAATTTTACTGAGCACATCAAACCTTTGAAAGAAGTATGCCAACATTAAGTTGAATATTTTATGAATAAAAATCAAATATTTAGTATTGAAATACAAACAGGTCTTTAAGGTAGAGCACCTATATGGGGAAATGTGTTTAAAATATGCACTATTTTGGTGTGGTTTTAACAAAAAGCCCTGCTAATATATGCAAGGCTCTTTAAAAGTAGAGTCATTTAAAAAGGCAAATTAACGGCCTACTTTTCCTTTTACTAAAGGCTCGAACGACATTACTTTAAACTTACCGTGGCTTTGATTTTTACCATTATTAAGTACAGGCGAGTTATGTAAATCGTCAACGGTAAAGTATATTTTATGATCCGCTCCGTAACTAAAACCATCAGGCCAGCTTAAGCGTTCGTCTTTAAATAATACTTCGTAGTCGCCAGTGGGTTTAACTACACCAATTGCGCCGTTGGTTATGTCGGTTACATATACGTTACCGCCGCCATCAACGATAATACCGTCGGAAATTGGCTTAGTGCCGTAACGCGTTACTTTGTCTTCAAGCGCTTTAGCCGAAAGACTCTCGTTGTTTATATCGCTGGTGGCAATGCGGTAAACCGACGTGCCCGACATAGAACCAAAGTAAAGCCATGCTTCGTTAGGATCGAGCGTAATAGGGTTTACCCCTAAGCGGGCAGGTTGTCCGCCAATGCTCATTGTACGCCCATCAATAACCATATCGATATTTTCGGCTGTGGTGTAATGGCTATTTTGTAACACTCTGCGTGCAACACCTGTTTTTAGGTTTACCGTAATAATAGCGGCTTGGCTGCCTTGGGCTGTGTCGGCAATGTATACAACACCATGCTTATTATCGATGACTAAATCGTTTAAAAACGAGGTGTCGGTAATGGTCGGTTTAGCCAGATAAATAATTTTATGTAGTTGCTCTTTGTTTGTATCCCAACCCACTAAACGCCCAGCGTGATCTGGCCCTGAAGTGTCGAGCATCCATAAAACGCCATCACTTGATACGTTTATGCCAAGTACATCGTAAAAACCTTTACCGTTATTATATGCGTATGCCCATTCTTCATTAGGGTAGGGTTTAGTTGTGCCATCGCTTAAAAGCTCCATAATTTTTTGCTTTTTGGCCAAAAAAACCATGCACAGATAAAAACTTTCTGCCCGATGGGGTAATAGCAATATTACCTGGTGGGTGCTGCGCATCAAATGTGGCTACTGTTTTTAAATCAGCATTTTGGCCAGCGGTATTAGCAAATACGGCGTTGCTACCTAAAAGTGCCGAGCTACACGCCGCCGCTAATAGTAATTTTTTAATATGAGTCATTTTTAAAACCTTTTAAAACACGTTTATTGTTTAAAAATTAAGAGCCTAATCGGCTAAGTCGTTTACTACTAAATCGAGCAGCTGCATCAACTGCAGTGCTTGTGTTGCATCTACACTATCAAATTTACATAAAATATTTTTAGGTATATCGGCTGCTTTTAATTTGAGTGATTGGCCATGCTGGGTTAGTTGCACTAGGCGTTTGCGTTTGTCGTGCTCATCTTTAATAACAGCAAGTAATGATTTTTCGCTCATTTTTTTGAGTATTTGGGTCATTGCACCGCCGTCTATCGCGGTTTTATTTATTAGCTCTGCAATTGTTATTTCGTCTTGCTCCCACAGCGCCATCATAACTACGTATTGTGGGTAAGTTAAATTTAGGTCGCTTAAAGGCTCGCGATACGCACGCGCAATGCTATTAGATGCCATGTATAACCGATGGCATAACTGATTTTTTAACTTTAATTGCTCAAACGACATAACTTTATCCTTCATTTCAATACATGTTATTTTAATTTGCATACAAAGTATTTGCAATCTCTAATTACTTGTTCTATTATTTTGCACACAAACTAAATTGATTTTTAAACTTTGGAGTTCATTATGAATGTATTACAAAACGTAGCTTACACAGCAAAAGCAACTGCAACTGGCGGCCGCGAAGGCGTAGCTAAATCTGATGATGGTCGTTTAGATGTAAATTTATCAACACCTAAAGGTTTAGGCGGCGATGACGGACAAGGCACTAACCCAGAGCAATTATTTGCAGCAGGCTATGCAGCATGTTTTATTGGTGCACTTAAATTTGTAGCAGGTAGCGAAAAAATAGATTTACCAAGCGATACACATATTAATTCACAAGTGTCTATTGGTGCTATTGAAGGTGGTTTTGGCATTGCTGTAAAACTTGCGGTATCACTAGGTGATATGGATAAGGCAGCAGCGCAAACGCTTGTAGATAAAGCGCACCAAGTATGCCCGTATTCAAACGCAACACGTGGCAACATTGAAATAGAGCTTTCAGTTATTTAATTATTTAAAAACAACTCAAATTTATAAGCCCGTTGGTTAAACCAATGGGCTTTTTTGTGCCTATATATAAATCACATACGGGAAAACGTATATTCACTATTCCATATGTTGTTGTTTTGTTTTACTGTATGTGTATTAACACTGCGAGGACAGTATGGAACAATTTAATCCACTTCAATTTTATAAATGCCTAGCAGACGATACGCGTTTAAAAGTGATGCTGCTAGTTAGCCACGAAGAAGAGTTGTGTGTATGCGAGCTTGTTGTTGCACTTGAATTAAGCCAACCTAAAGTGTCTCGCCATTTAGCACAGTTAAGACAATGCGGATTATTAAGCGACCGTAAACAAAATCAATGGGTTTATTACAGTATTAATAAAGCCCTGCCTGAATGGGCTAAAACTGTATTAACGCAAACACTTACTGCTAACCCTTCATTTTATGAAAACGATTTAACGCGCTTAAACACTATGGGTAATCGCCCTGAACGTGCAGCTAGCTGTTGTTAACTAACTAATTAGTAAATAAATTAACTCATTAAAGGTATTTAATTATGACTATTAAAGTAGGTATTAACGGCTTTGGCCGTATGGGACGTTTAACACTGCGTGCAGCAGTTGATTGGCCAGAAATAGAGTTTATTAAAGTAAATGATGTAGCGGGCGATGTTAAAACCCACGCACATTTACTTGAGTTTGATTCAGTACACGGGCGCTTAGCGCAACAGGTTGCGAGCGACGAAAATAGCTTTAGTGTGGGTAAACACACGATTGCAGTTACCAACAACAAAACTATAAATGAAACTGATTGGTCTGATTGCGATGTAGTTATAGAAGCCAGTGGGCAAATGAAAACCACTGAGCTGTTAAATCAATATTTAGCGCAAGGTGTTAAGCGCGTTGTAGTAACCGCACCTGTAAAAGAAGACGGTATTTTAAATGTAGTCATGGGTGTAAACGATGATCTTTATAACCCAAGTGAGCATAAAATTGTTACAGCCGCCTCGTGTACTACTAACTGTTTAGCGCCCATTGTAAAAGTGCTGCAAGAAAAAGTGGGCATTAAACACGGCTCAATGACTACTATTCATGACATTACTAATACCCAAACGATTATTGACGCTCCGCATAAAGACCTACGCCGTGCACGTTCGTGCGGTACGAGTTTAATTCCTACTACAACCGGTAGTGCAACGGCTATTACGCATATTTTCCCTGAGCTTAAAGGTAAATTGAACGGCCATGCTGTGCGTGTACCTCTCACTAACGCGTCAATTACCGATTGTGTTTTTGAGCTAGAGCGAGGTGTTACACAAGATGAGGTAAACACTTGGTTTAAAAACGCTGCAAATAACGAGTTAAAAGACATTTTAGGCTACGAAGAAAAGCCACTTGTATCTATAGATTACAAAACAGATCCACGTAGTTGCACCATAGATGCGCTTTCAACTATGGTAATTAACAACACTCAGCTTAAATTATACGCTTGGTATGATAACGAATGGGGTTATGCAAACCGTACCGCTGAGCTAATGCTTAAAGTTGCACAAAGTGATGTGGTTTAATCTCGTTTAAAAAGGTTTAAATTCATGCTTGCGCAGTTAGCTAGTTTACCAAGCTCTATAAAACAATATTTAATAATTACCGGTAATTACTGGGCATTTACTTTAACTGATGGTGCACTGCGCATGCTGGTGGTGCTGTACTTTCATCAGTTGGGTTATGGCGCATTTGCAATAGCCATGTTGTTTTTATTTTATGAAATTTTTGGGGTGATCACCAATTTAGTCGGAGGTTGGCTTGGAGCACATTTAGGGTTAAACAAAACCATGAATGTCGGGCTTGGGCTACAGCTTGTCGCTTTGGCCATGCTTTGCGTGCCTGGGGATTGGCTAACCGTTGCCTATGTTATGGCAGCGCAAGCGCTGAGTGGCATAGCTAAAGACTTAAATAAAATGAGCGCAAAGAGCGCCATTAAGTATTTAGTACCGCAAGACGATGCAGGGCAAAGCCAATTATATAAATGGATTGCCATACTTACCGGCTCTAAAAATGCGTTAAAAGGGGTAGGCTTTTTTTAGGCGGCTTATTACTTACCGTATTTGGTTTTGTGGGGGCATTAATAAGCCTAATTGCTTTACTTAGTGTTGCGTGGGTTATTAGCTTAATTTTTTTAAAAGGCGATATTGGTAAAGCTAAAAACAAACCTAAGTTTAAAGAATTATTTTCTAAATCGCGGGCAATTAACTTACTTAGCACAGCGCGTTTATGCTTGTTTGCGGCGCGCGATGTATGGTTTGTGGTTGCACTACCTGTTTACTTAGCCGCTCAGTTTAACTGGGATCATTGGTGGGTCAGCGGCTTTATGGCTTTGTGGGTAATTGCGTATGGATTGGTACAGTCGCAAGCACCGCGTATAACAGGGCAAAGTGATTCAAACTTACATTCAGTCAAAAAAGCGTATTGGTGGGTTGCTTTATTAAGTGGCGTGACTGGCATTTTAGCGTTGTTGATGCAATTTGATATAGCGGTACATTTTACGCTTGTAATCGGCTTACTTATTTTTGGTGGTGTATTTGCTGTAAATTCATCGCTGCACAGTTACTTAATAGTGAGTTTTGCTAAAAACGATGGGGTGTCACTCGATGTTGGCTTTTATTATATGGCCAATGCGATAGGGCGCTTACTTGGGACTGTGCTTTTTGGCTGGGTTTTTCAAGTATATGGGCTCAGTGCGTGTTTATGGGTAAGTGTGTGTTTATTAATTGCAGCCTCAATTACAACGGCACGTTTAGCTAAACTTTAAAAAACTCAACGTATTGTATTAAATTCAATTTGTTTAACGATATTCATAGCTTCATTGATTAGATCTACTAAACTGTATCAGTAGTTTTTATTAAAAGGTGTGTTAAATGCGGGAAATATCGTTAGCAAAAAAGTTACTCTGGCTTAGTGTTGGCAGTATATTTATTACAGTACTCGTGCTTTCAAGCGTTTTATGGTGGCAATTATCATCAAGCAATGAGCAGTTAGCGATTGAGTCTGAAGAATACATTGTTGCAGAAGTTGAAGAAAAACTTAATGCCAATGCCGCTGTATATGGCGAAAAAATAGCAGGTTTTATTAATGAAGCTTACCGTATTCCTTATTCATTGGCGGCACTACTTGGTAATGCAGCAAAACAAAGCACTTTAGACCGAGATACAGTTGTCAGTGTAAATAAAGCGGTTTTAGAACAAAACACTCTTTTATCATCTATTTATTCTCAATTTGAATCAAACGCTTTTGATGGGCAAGATTCTCAATATCAACAGGGGTATAAGCATTCAGTTGATGGTGCCGGAACATTAGAAGTTTATATTACCCGCGATCAAAATGGCGTAATTGAACAGCAAAAAGTAGCCAATGCTGCTGATAAATACATAACAACGCTTAATGAGTTTGGTATTCGCGAAGCGCAGTGGTACTTGTGTGCAAAAGACACACTTAAGCCTTGTATTATGGAGCCGTATTTATACGAAATCCCATCGGGCGATTCGGTAATGCTTACTTCGTTAACCGTGCCTATTTTAAAGTCAGGCCAGTTTATTGGTTTAGCAGGCGTTGATTTAACTCTACCGACCTTTCAAATAATGACGGAGCAGCTTTCTAGGCAGCTTTACAATGGTCAAGCTAAAGTAACCTTATTAAGCGATTTAGGTTTAGTTGTAGGCAGCAGTCATTATAAATCTAAATTAGGACGCCCCATTAAAGAAGCTGTTAGTTCTACTATATTTAATGATATTGAAAAGTCTAAAGGGCAAAGCGGTATTTTTAAAACAAACAATGAATATTTAGTAAATTATCCAATTGATATAAAACTAGCAAATACTCAGTGGTCATTAATCATAGAAGTACCTACTGATTTAGCACTTGCAGGGCCTCAAGCGCTCGAAAAAAACATGCAAGAAACAGCAACCTCACTCGGGTTTATTATTTTAATTACAGGCTTAATAATTGCTGTGGTTGCTTTTGTTATTATGAAATTAGTAATTGCAGGTGTAATAGCGCCGCTACAACAAATTCAGCAGCGGGTTGATAACCTCGCAAGTTCTGAAGGTGATTTAACGCATACATTACATGTTGATAGCCACGCAGAACTTATTGCATTAGCTGGTGGGTTTAATCGATTCTTAGCAAAGCTACGTGATTTAATTTCTGAACTAAAAGCGGTGTCTGAGCAAACTAAACAGCAAGGCGAAATAGCACAACACATCGCTATTGATACTAAGCATAATGTGCAATCTCAATTTCAAGAAATTGAAAGTGTGGTAACGGCTATGAACGAAATGAGTGCAACAGCACTCGAAGTCGCCAGAGCATCAGAGCAATCAGCCCAACAAGCCGATGAAATAAATAGCTTGGTAGTGAGCAGTGAGTCGAGCTTATCATCAGCGATGACACAAGTTAAAACGATGTCTGAAGAAATTAAAGAAGCCAACCAAGCAGTTGAAAAAGTAGCTTCGCGTAGTAAAGACATTACGCAAATATTAGATGTAATTCGTACTATTTCAGAACAAACAAACTTACTTGCACTTAACGCAGCCATTGAAGCTGCGCGCGCTGGGGAACATGGGCGAGGCTTTGCCGTTGTTGCCGATGAAGTACGTGCACTTGCTTCTAAAACGCGTTCATCAACAGATGACATAAGCCAGTTAATTGATAGTTTATTATCTGAAGTAGGTAACGCATCTACCGTTATTGAAAAAGGCGTAGTACGTGCACAAAATGCCGTTGATGAAACATCAGTAGCTTTTGATGCTCTGCACAGTGTTGTTGTTAAAGTTGATGAAATAACCAATCAAATTACACATATTGCTACCGCTGCCGAAGAGCAAAGCTTAGTGACTGAAGAAATAAACCGTAATTTAACGCTTATATCTGATGCCGCATCACAACTTGCTGACTTATCTACACAAGCAGGGGATAGCAGCGAAGCGCTCAATGCACTTGTTGCCCAGCAAGATAAGGAGCTAAATAAGCTTAAAACGTAACTTATAAATTAAGTTTTAAGCACAAAAAAATGGCCAGTTAATACTGGCCATTTTTATTTAGTAAAATAAGTATAACTTTTTGAGAATGCTTGATAACTGCTATTTATAACTTTTTAATCAACATAAACATTTGGTTGATCATTGGCTCGGCAAATTGCTCTACATTAGGACGATTAAAATAACCGCGTAAACCTGTAAATTGCACCTGAAAAAAGCGCGCATATTCAACAGCTGTCAACGTATTACTTAACTCACCTTTGTTTATTGCTTGTGTAAACAACTGCGTTAAATAAGCTTCAAATTGAGCTGTTAAATCTAAGCTTAACTCGTATAGGTTTGAGTCTTTTTCTGCAAACTCGCTGTTTGCTTTTACCAGCATACAAATAGCGCTTGGACTACAATCTTTTGTTTTAATTACCACGTTTTCAACAAACGCATGTAACCCACCAAGTATTGTATCGGCATTTGATAAAAACCCCTCTATTTGGGTTTTTATTTGTACTGTGTAATCTTTCAGCGATTCGCAGTATAGCCCTTCTTTAGAGCCAAACGCAGAGTAAATACTACCCGGGCGCATATTAACGGCTTCTTGTAAGTCACGCGTTGAGGTTGCATGAAAACCTTTTTGCCAAAATAGCTGACTAGCAACGCGAACTACATTCTCGCGTTCAAATTTAACCTTATTAGTCATATCATTCTCAATCAATTTGAACATTTGCTCAATTTTAACTTGAACAGTCGCTCAAAATCAAATACTATGTGTCTCGAAGTTACTTAAAACTATTAATTATTAGGAGCTAACCATGGCCGAATTTACTTTATACACTCAAGAAAACGCACCAGAAGAAGCAAAACCATTACTAGCTGATTCAGTAGCAGCATTTGGTATGCTTCCTAACTTACATGCAGTAATGGCTGAAGCACCAACATTACTTAAAGGTTACCAAGTACTGCATGAGCTGTTTCAAAAAACATCATTCAATGCAGAAGAGCTAACAGTAGTATGGCAATCAATTAACGTTGAGCACGACTGTCATTACTGTGTTCCTGCTCACAGTGGTATTGCAGCAGCAATGAAAGTTGACCAAGGTATTGTTGACGCCCTTGTTAACAAAACACCACTTGAAAACCCTAAGCTAGAAACTCTTCGTGAAACTACACTCGCAATGACACGTGAACGTGGCGTGATCAGCGATGAGCAAATCGAAAAATTCTTTGCCGCAGGTTACGGTAAGCAACAACTACTTGAAATTATTGTAGGCTTGTCTCAAAAAGTAATGAGCAACTACACTAATCACCTTGCTGATACACCAGTAGATGCTGCATTTAAAAAATACGTAAAATAAATACGCTTTTATAAATGACAAAAGGCAGCCTAGGCTGCCTTTTTTGTATTTATAAATCGCGGTTATTTAAATTTAACCGTTTTTATACTGCGTGTATAACTTCTGCTTTCGGGCTTAGTCCATTCACCCTTTTTAAGGTAAGAAGTCGATATAATAAATTTATCGTCTTTTAGTTCACTAGTAGATTTAACCTTTGTAATACCATCTTGGCTACCAGTTACATCTTCATAGGCTACAAATTGAGTAGGGCTGAGTACTTTTATAGTGCCTTTTGTGTAAAACCCTGCCGTAGTGAAATAATAAAATACGAGTGACTTCTTTTTGCTATCATAAAAAATCATCGACTCACCACCATACTCACCCTCGTTAATCGAGTGCATGGTACGAATAGCTTTACCATTAAGCGCTCGCTCCCAACGGACAACATCTTGTATTTTTTTAGCGCCTTCAGGTACTTTAAAATCTGCTTGCCACGTTCCTAAGTAAGGTTTAAACACGTCTAGCTTTTTATCAAGGTTACTGGCAGTTTCATTAGCAAAGCTACTAAACGTGCATAAACATAATACGAAGAATAGCGATTTAAAATATGTCATAATTTGGCTCTTGTTGTTAGGCTCTTATAAGCCCAGTATAGGTGATAATTAATTGATAAAGACAATATTAATCACATTCTCATTACTTTATTTAGCTGCCATTTGGCTGGTTTACCCACTGCAATACTTACCCGTTTATATACCAATATATGTTCCAGGTTATATAAGTGTATTAAGTGCTATCACTTTTTTAATGTATGCATGGGATAAGCGACAAGCTAAACGCTCTTCGCATACAAAAGTAAACCGCACGCCAGAGCGTACACTGCAACTACTTGCATTATTTGGAGGATGGCCGGGTGCATTGCTTGCTCAACAATTACTTCGTCATAAATCACAAAAGCGACATTTTATTATTGTGTTGTGGTTATGTATTTTAGTAAATGTGGTTTTACTAGTAGGCGGGTATATATCTTTTTACGCTGATAATGCCTTTAACCTATATAGTTAATTTTAAAGGCATTAAGCGTAAATCGCTAATAACTGGGATTAATTAGCGCTTTGATCTGCGACAATTTCATCTAGCTCAATAGTTAAAATTGTTTTTTTATCAACAACAACCCATTTTCTGTAGGTAAGGTAACCTGCTTTGGTTACTTCAATATCGTACTTACCTTCTTTTAATTCCATGGCATCTTGGTATACAGGTCCAATATTCATAATGCGCACGCGTGCATCAGAAGGGTTTGTAATAACGGTCAACGTAATAGGGGCAATTTCTTCGACTACCTCATTTGTAGGCTCTGCTGACACTTGCTCAGTTTCTTGAACAGGAGAGGTGGTTGAACAACCAGTTAAAATTAGCAAAAGTGCCAGTGCGCTTAACTTTTTCATAGGTACTCCATAAAATCATTTAATAATATTCAATTTCACGAAATATCATGGAGGACTATTAACAAAAGATGTACTCACTCGTCTTCCTTGACTTTCGTTTGCTTAAACAACAAATCGGCATACAGTTTAATATGTATCCAGCCTAGGTTCAATTATTGTTGTTAATTAATCAAAATTAAACATAAAGAAAATATGTAAAACGCTATAATTAAATCAGTAGCAATGATTCACCGTTATTATCGCGCTCAAAGTTTAAGTTGAACTGACCTTGACGAGTGATAGTAAAAATAGCGCGCTGCCAATCTTCCACTTCATTTTTAATGGCGTGGTCAAATAACGTTTTAAACAATGCTGTTATATTTTCAGATACAGCAATTGCATGCTGTGTATCATCATCTGCTTTAATAAAGTGGGCCTTGCACTCAAGTACATTGTTGTTTTCGCAATCTAAAATGAGGAGTGCTTCAAGCCACTGCTCATCTATTTGCTGATAAAGATACTGACCTAGGTGTTGCGGGATGTTTTTAATGTCGGGTTGCATGTGCTGTCCTTAGCGTTTAGTTATTGAACAACGACTCGCTCAGCGACACTTTCGAAATAACGAGATGATAAAGACGGTGTGGCTTTTCTATCTTTTAGGTATTCTTCAGAAAAGAGGGTGACGCCTAAGCTGAGCACTTTTATTTCATTTTTATTTTGTGGGTTTACATCAACTCTAATGCCAATTTCGCCCTCATTAAAGTAGGGGGGAGCCTCTTTATCGCACGCAAAACGTGAGCCAAAAATAGTGGGCATGTATGCCTCATCAAAATAATGGGG
>NZ_BADT01000014.1 GCF_000239855.1 Pseudoalteromonas sp. BSi20652
CGAAGGCCGTTTAAACTTTTATTCGAACCAATTACTCGAAATTTTCTTAGTCGTCTTATTTTTGCTATTCGGTTTAACACTGTACGATACAGATGCAGGATTTACACATGGTCCTATTCATATTGCCTTTGCCATTTTAATTACTTTTAATCTTATTATTAAACAAATCGCAATCGAAGGATTAAAAACCAGACTTGCGTTTCATCGTTTACTAGCTAAAGACTCACAAACAAATAGCGATATAAATAATACTGCTACAAACATAAACGCTAAATAAAATATGTATTTAAATCCTCAATGGCGAATACTCACTGTAGGCGATGGCGATTTATCTTTCTCGAACGCTATTTACACTCATCTATCACCAAAGGCCTTGGTAGCATCTACTTATGATGACCAGGCCACTATTGAGCAAAAGTACCAGCATAATGCACTTAGCAACTTAAAAGCGCATAACGTTGAGGTACTTAATAGTTTTGATGTAACAAACCCTGCGTGTTGGCAAAATCTAAGCGAAAACCAGCACAGCTTTGACGTGGTTATTTTTCAGTTTCCGCTAATACCCGCGTTTGTTGGCCGTGAAGCGTTTGAAAACAACACGCGCCGAACCAGTATGAACGTATTAAACCGCGCTTTACTACACCAATTTATTAAATACGCTAACGAATACGCGCTTGATAAAAATGGTCCTATGCTTTGTTTTATCACCTCTAAAGACGTAAAACCTTATCGTGAATGGAACATAGAAGGCAGTTTAAATGACCGCCTAAATAGTCAATATTGCGGGCAGATGCCATTTAATATTAGCCAATTTGAAGGTTATAAAATTCGTAATGTTGACCGAGATAAACACGTAAAAGACACCAGCGGTATTACTTACGTTTTTAGCCCAAAAAGTATTGATACACAAACTAGCGAATTAAGCTCACGTCTTACAAAGCCTGCATACTTAACACCAAACCATTGCCCCCTTTGTCGTGTTGGCCCGTTCATGGCAAACGAAGATGAAACTAAGCATCTCAACGCTAAAAAGCATCAGCAAATGCTGCACCTTGAAAACGATTGGCAAAAATGGTTAAGTGAGTTTTACAGCTGATAGCCTTATTTGCAGGTTATTTAATTAAACATTCGCTGTTTAATTAAATCAGCCGCTTTTTCAGCAATAGCAATAACCGGTGCATTTGTGTTGCCGGTAATAATGGTAGGCATAATCGACGCATCGACTACACGTAAGTTACTTACCCCGTGTACTCGCAAATTAGTATCCACCACTGCCATTGAGTCTTGCCCCATTTTACATGTCCCGACTGGATAGTATTCGGTATCTGCAGTTTGGCGTATAAACTCAATTAGCTGATCATCATTATTTATATCAAGCGGAAAGACCATTTTACCGCGTATGTTATCAAAAGCTTTACTTTGCATAATAGCGAGTGTTTTTTTAAGGCCTAATAACATTGCTTGCAAGTCATCAGGATGACTTAAATAATTAGGGTCAATAAGCGGTGCACTACGCGGGTTGTTATCGGCTAAAGTAATAGTACCTCGGCTTTTGGGGCGCATAATACTGCTGTGTATACTATAACCATGCCCAGTGTGTAGTTTACGACTATGATCGTCCACCAGCCCAATTACAAATTCTAGCTGCACATCGGGCGCTGGCGAGCCTTCAAATAATTTAATAAACGCGTGCGACTCTGCAAAGTTACTGGTTAATCGCCCTTGTCGTTTTGTAAACCAGTTAACGCATCCTTTAAAAATGCTGGCAATGCCTAGCGGGCTTATACCAAATGTACCCTTACTTGTTTTTGATTTATAAAGTGGCACTACCGTTAAGTGATCTTGTAAATTAGCGCCAACACCTTCAAGTACGTGCTGAACCTTAATGTTATGTGCGCTTAACTGCTCTTTTGGGCCAATACCTGAAAGCATTAATACCTGCGGCGAATTAATAGCGCCAGCGCTAAGTATTACCTCTTTTTTAGCACGTAAATTAATAACCTCTTTATTACGCTCTATTTGCACGCCTTGCGCTATCTTATTGGTTATATTTATTTTATTAACGTGGCTATGGGTTAATACCGTTAAATTTGGGCGGTTTAAATACGGTGTTAAATATGCTTTTGCTGCACTACAACGCTCGCCATTGTGCTGAGTTACCTGCGATAAACGTGCACCACTTTGCTCTTTGCCATTTATATCGTCGCTTAAATTAACGCCCTGCTCAGCACAGGCATTTAAAAAGTATTGGTTTACATCGCTTGGGTTATTTAGCTCTTGTACATGTAGCAGACCCTTTGTCCCGTGCAGCTCATTATTTATAAACGCTTTATTGTTCTCAGCTTTAATAAAGTACGGGAGTAAACTATCAAAATCCCATCCCGTGTTGCCATTGGCCGCCCATTGGTCGTAATCGTATTTATTACCTCTTATGTAAACCATCGCATTGGTAGAGCTTGACCCACCCAGTACTTTGCCACGCGGCACAAACCCACATCGGTCATTAAGCGCTTTTTGCGGTACTGTATTATAATGCCAGCTATTAATACCGTAAGGCACACTCGCTGCTATGCCTGCTGGCATTTGTACAAATACACTGTTATCACTACCGCCTGCTTCAATTAAGCACACACTTACATTTTTATCCTCAGACAATCGCGATGCCATCACGCAACCACCACTGCCTGCGCCAATTATAATGTAATCATACTCTGTGCTCATACAACTTAACCGTTTACTTTTTATTTACACCACAATACATAAAACCAGCTCATTAATCGCTATTTATATTGCGTAAACCCTCAGCTAAAAGACGACGTTAATTAAAGCCTAAACACGTTAAAAACTTAACTTTTAAAACAAACGCACCAAAATTTAAAATGATACAATTATCGCTCTGATATTTTCTAGGGAGTGAGCATGAACTTTGTTATCGTTGGCACCAATTTTATTAGCGACACACTGTTAGCCGCTGCAAATACGTTAAACGATTTTAATTTATATGGGGTGTGCTCGCGCGCAGAATCAAGCGGCGAAGCGTTTTTAGCCAAACACCCACAAAATGCACAAGCAAAAATTTACACCTCAATCGAGCAAGTATGCCAAGATCAAAATGTCGATGCTGTCTACATAGCCGCCCCTAACAGCTTACATAAACAATATGCCGTTATGTGCCTAGAAACAGGTAAACATGTCCTTGGCGAAAAACCATCTGCTGCCAATTCTAAAGAGCTTGCTAGCATTATAGCTACAGCAAAAAAGCATCAGCGCCTTTACATGGAAGCCATGATGACCACTCACTTGCCTAACTTTACACGACTGCAACAGGCAATGATAAGAATTGGCACACCACGTAAATATATTGGCCAGTACAGTCAATATTCATCGCGTTACGATAAGTATAAAAATGGAGAGCGCCCAAATACGTTTTTGCCCGAGTTTGCTAATGGTGCTTTAGTTGATTTAGGGATTTACCCACTGTATTTATTAATTGCACTTTGGGGGGCACCAAAAAGCGTAAGTGCCAGTGGCCTATTACTTGATACAGGTGTAGATGGTGCGGGGGATGTATTACTAAACTATGCAGATAAACAAGCCGTTATTAGTTACTCCAAAATATCGCAAGGCGACAACATAACCGAAATACAAGGCGAGCTTGGACGCATACGTATAGAAGCCGTATCGCAACTTAAAAAGGTGGAGTTTATTGCTAATAATGGTGAGGTAGAGATTATATCCCAACCGTTTGATGAGCACTTTATGAAATACGAAGTTGAACATTTTATGGCATTAGTAAAGCAAAATATCCTTGAGTCACCTGTTAATACACTCATTTTATCCAGTAACGTAATGAGCGTTCTTGATGAAGCCCGCAAACAACTTGGGGTTGTGTACCCTAACGACTAATTAAATAAAATATAGGCGTTAACCAACGACAGTTAACGCCCAGAAGAAAGCTTAAATAGCTCTCGTACAACGACACATTTTACAAGATACTTTTAAATAATAGCGATCCCCATCCATGGGCAATCAAATACTTCTACAACAAACTTAACACTGACAACCCAAACTCGGTTTGTTACCAATATTTATTGTTCAATAACCTTAAAACTAACTTAACACATAAAAACATTACCAATCAAGCTGGCCAATTGCATTATTTTAAACTAAATTGGTAATACACGATTAAAACCATCTGTGTATAGTGGTTTGTAGACATAACTTCGCGTTAGAATTTTGACATAATAGTGAATTTTGAGGTAACCTCTGGTATTAGCAGTTGGTTTTGACTTTTAGGCCGCAGAGGCCATTATTCCTTAAGGTAATGAAGGTAAAGTATGGGTAATCGTCGCTTATTTTGGCGCATAGTTGATAAAATAGAGTCTTTAATAAATAAAGGCGAGTTTACTGCTGGGAGCCGTTTACCACCTGAACGTGAACTTGCAGAAATGTTTGACGTAAGTCGCCCTACTATTAGAGAAGCTATTATCGCATTAGAAGTGCGCGGCCGAGTTGAAGTTAAAACAGGCTCAGGTGTTTATGTAGTAGAACAAAAAAATGCATCTATAAAATCAAAAGAGATCAGTGCATTTGAACTTACTCAAGCTCGCGCATTAATTGAAGGCGAAATTGCCGCTTTAGCTGCTCAAAGCATTACAGAAGAAGAACTAGAGCAACTAAATAAAACATTAATTGCCATGGAAAAAGGCCTTTATGTTGAGCAAGCCGATCGTGAGTTCCATGAAATTATAGCTAGAGCAACGCGCAATAAAGCACTTGAATTTGCAGTGTCTAACTTATGGGATTTACGTTTAACAAACCCACAAATTGTTGCTGACTATACAAGTGTGTGTAAAAACAATAACGAGTGTGTTATGGATGAACATACCGCTATTTATACAGCCCTAAAGTCGCATGATGCAAATGCAGCGCGCAGCGCAATGCACAAACATTTTAACCGTTTAATTAATGCTTTGTTTGACGCTGTAGAATCGCGCGCACTTGAAGAGATTAAACGCAAAAACAATGAAAAACGAGGCCTTTATTCGCTTGATGGCTTAGTTAATAAAAGCGCCCACTAAGGCCTATTATCCAATTAATTAACGTTAGTAAACGCCCATTTGCTAACTTTAATTCTTACCCTTTGTGACCCACCTAATTAAAGTTATTTTAATCGCAAGTACTTATCAGTAGTTTTTTAGAAATAGACTATGCCGATCAATCTTCTGGTTGGAACCAAGGAATAAAATGCAATCATCTTCAAATAGTTTTTTATTGGCAGTGGTATGTGTACTACTCGCTATGATGACCATTCAGTCTGGCGCCTCAATTGCAAAACAGCTTTTCCCTATTGTTGGACCAGAAGGAACAACCGCTTTAAGGCTTGGTTTTTCTGCCCTTATACTTTGCTTAGTATTTAAACCTTGGAAACACTTACCTACTCAAGGTAATCGTATTTCTATAATTGTATATGGTTTAAGTTTAGGCGGCATGAATATTTTGTTTTATTACGCCATTGAACGCATTCCACTCGGCATTGGTGTAGCGCTTGAATTTACAGGCCCGCTTGCTGTTGCCTTATTTTCATCTCGCCGAAAACGTGACTTATTTTGGGTTGCGTGCGCTATTGCCGGTATTTTGCTTCTACTTCCTGATATGAGCGGCCAAGACAGTCTTGATCCATTAGGTGTAGTACTTGCACTTGGTGCCGGTGCATGTTGGGCAGGTTATATATTATTTGGTAAAAAAACGGGTACACAAAGCTCTGGTGGAGCTACTGTCGCATTGGGTATGACCGTTGCCGCTATAGTGCTAGTACCTTACGGCGGCATTATGCAAAGCGCTGCGTTTACATGGGAAATTATCCCACTGGGTATTGGTATTGCTATTTTATCAAGCGCACTGCCTTACACACTTGAAATGGTTGCGCTTCGTAATATGCCTTCACAAGGGTTTAGCGTAATGATGAGCTTAGAGCCTGCAATAGCCTCGCTCGCAGGGTTAATTATACTGGGTGAGTTGCTTACTTTATGGCAGTGGCTTGCTATTTTACTTGTGATTATTGCATCTGTTGGTAGCTCTTTTTCAAACGCAAAAAAAAGACTACTTAATTAAATACCAAATAATCTAAATAACCTAAATAAAGTCACCACGCAACATGGTGACTTTATTGTGCTCTTTGCAGTGATTTTTAACTCACAGCCTTACTTTGCTTTTTAGTTGTAACCAAATACCCAATCAACGAAATAAGCGGCATACCTGCCGCAACTAATGCAATGCTTTTCCAACCACCCGCTTCGTAAAGTGGACTGGCAATCAATGAACCTGCTGCCCCGCCCACAAATATACTCGTCATATAAATGGAGTTTAGACGAGCACGGCTTTGAGGCTCTAGTGCATATACCGCGCGTTGGCCCAGTACCATATTTGCTTGAACTGCAAAATCAATAAGCAATCCCGTTAATGCCAATACTATAATGCCGTAAGGTAATTCAAATAAGCTTGGTAAAAAGCATAGCACCGCAATGACTTTTGCTAATAGAGACACCTGATGTGTATACCCCTTATCAGCTAAACGCCCAACAATGGGTGCAGCTACTGCGCCAGCTGCCCCCACTAGAGCAAACAATGCTATTTCTGATTGCGATAAACCATACTCACGCGTTAGTACAACCGGCACGCTTGTCCAAAACAAGCTAAAAGATGCAAACATTAACGCTTGAAAAAGTGAGCGCTGGCGAAGCACTGGCTGGCTTATCATTAACTGTTTAAGCGATTTTAATAACTTAAAATACGTTGTTTTATGGGTAGGTTGCCTGCTTGGAATAGCAAAATAAATTACGCCTGCAATAAACACCATACACCCTGCTGCAAAGTAAAATACAGCGCGCCAACCAAAGTGATCGGCTATTAAGCTCGATATAGGTCTTGCCAGCAAAATACCTAACAACAGCCCCGCCATAATATTACCAAGAACTTGACCGCGACTTTCATCAGACGATAAATGAGCAGCTAAAGGTATAAGTACCTGAACAGAAACCGAACTTATTCCTATCATTAAACACAAAATGAGCATTACATTAGGTGAATCAGCAAGTGCTGTACCCACTAAACTCAAAAATGACACAACAAGCGTGATCAACATGAGTTTTTTATTTTCAATTAAATCAGCTAACGGCACTAAAAAAAGTAACCCTAAGGCATAACCAATTTGAGTAAGCGACACTATAAAACTGGCGCTATGAAGACTTAATCCTACTTCAGGAGCAAGTAACTCAATAATAGGTTGAGCGTAGTAAATATTGGCAACAATAAGTCCGCAACACAAAGCAATAATAGTAATGAGTGTATTGCTAAGTGGTTGCGCTGAAACGCCTGTTTGGGTCATCTGTGTCTCTACTTTATAAAAATAATAAAACCCAACCAGCAAACGCGGGTTTGGTTTTGCTTAGGGCGTGTTGAACTTTGTGGATTGAAATTTGTTCAATCCAAGGAAGATTTAATCGCGGCGCGAGGTTTGTAACCTAGTGGGCTAAGTCAAAACCGAGCAACAAAGAGTCAATCGTCCCTAGAAAGAACCCAAGGGCAGCGCATGTTTGGCATTAATGCTGCGTTATCGCCTATGTATGGGGAACAACCACACATCATAGGCTCTGCCTTGCTTAAATACCAAACACACTGCTGAAAATTCAACCACCAAAGATCAACACGCCCTAATAACTAAACTTTATTTTATTGGTGATGGCTGCCCATGTGGGCTTGAACGTAAATACTGTTTAGGTGCAGTGACTGTAGCGCCTAACTCTGCCGCTGCATGCCATGGCCAATGCGGGTTATATAAAATGCCACGCGCAAGCGCTACACCATCGGCTTGCTGCTCACTAATAATATCTTCGGCTTGTTGCGCCTGTGTAATTAAACCCACCGCTATAACAGGCATATTCACAGCTTCTTTAATGGCTGTTGCAAACGGTACCTGAAAATTAGGTTTTACTGGTATTTGTTGCTCAGGGCTTAGGCCCGCAGTACTTACATGAATAAAATCACAGCCGAGTTCATCAAGCGCTTTACTAAGCACTATCGATTGTTCTAAATCCCAGCCGCCTTCAACCCAATCGGTTGCTGAAATACGCACACCTACCGCTTTATCACTAGGGAATACCGCTCTTACCGCTTTAAACACGTCAAGCAATAAGCGCATTCTGTTTTCTAGGCTACCACCGTAATTGTCATCGCGCTTGTTTGAAAGTGGCGACAAAAACTGGTGTAACAGGTAACCGTGCGCACCATGTAGCTCGATTAAATCAAGGCCGAGTTCATCAGCGCGTTTAGCTGCACTGACAAAGTCTTTAATTAATGAGTCTATGTCGTCTTGGCTCATTGCTTTTGGAACAGAGCTTTTATCGTCGTACGCAATTGCCGAAGGTGCCACGGTTTGCCAGCCATTTACTTCACCTGGTGCAATAGCGCCAATACCTTCCCACGGCTTACCTGTAGAGGCTTTACGCCCAGCATGCGCCAGCTGAATACCAATAGGTATAGGGCTGTATTGCCTTACTGCTTTTAAGCTTTTGCCCAGGGCTTGCTGGGTTTCGTTATTCCAAAGCCCTAAATCGCCGTAGCTAATACGCCCTTCTGGGTTTACTGCTGTTGCTTCTAAAATTAGCAATCCTGCACCACTTAAACTCAATTGGCCCAAATGAATAGTGTGCCAATCGCTAGCTGCGCCATTGTTTGCTGAGTACTGGCACATGGGTGCAATAATAATACGGTTATCTAACGTTACTTGCCCAAGTGATAAAGGCGAAAATAGTTGGCTCATTGTTAATCCTTAAAAACACGCACAAAAAAGTACGGACAAAATAAAAAATAAAGTACGAAGCGGTAATCAAACACGCTCACTCAATAACTTAAACTGTCACTAATAATTACGACTTAACACTCTAAATGGGGATCAAAATACACTTTAATAGTGCTAATAAAAGTATAAGTAATGACATTATGAAATATTAATTTTAATGTAATAATTTGTTAACGAGCACGTCATAACATCATCTTTAAAAATGAATGACTATTTACCTTTAAACAAGGGTGTAATTCTTAACCTCATTGTACCTATTTGTATTAAGCTACTGCTTGTATTGCCTATTAACCAAGTAAAAACCCCTCAAATAAGCTGTATTTATTCTATAAAAGTGAATTAAAATTCAATTTAAATATTCCAAGCTACTTAACACCCTGATAAACTGCTTAAATTAACTAATGTTCAATTTTTAAACTGGGGATCACTTTTTATGTTTAAACCAAGCTTGTTAACCTTGGCTATTTCGAGCGCTGTTTCTAGCGTATTTTTATTGCCTAATGCCGCACTTGCTCAAGAAGAAGTTGCAGATAAAAGCAAATCACTCGAAGTAATTGAAGTTACAGCAACAAGGCGCAGCGGCTCCGTGCAAAATGCACCGCTAAATATTACCGCCCTAGATGCTGATATAATGAAAGATCAAAACATTAGCGAACTTGCCGACATAGCACGCTGGGTACCTGGTTTAACAATTACCGATCAAGGTGGCCGCTCTGGCTCACCAATTATTGTTCGTGGTTTAAATACAAATTCTTCTGGTCCATCGTCAGATGGCGGCACTGTTGCAACTTACATTAACGAAATCCCTGTTTCTATTGATATGCGCCTAGTTGATGTAGAACGTGTAGAAGTACTTATTGGGCCACAAGGTACCTTATATGGTGCAGGCACATTGGGCGGTGCAATTCGATACATGCTGAAACAACCAGAGCTTGATTTCACATCGCTTGAAGTGTTTGGCAATATTTCTCAATCTCAAGAGAGCGACTCAATTGGTGGCGAAGGCGGCTTTATATTTAACCTGCCACTAATTGAAGACAAGCTTGCAGTGCGCGCCAGCTTAAACGTATATGAAGACCCTGGTTTTATTGATTACGGCTACGTAGTACGTGAGCCTGGCGTATCACTACCCGATCCTGATTGGAGCGATAGCTCAGCAGTTAACAACAACCTTAAAAATGTAAAAGACGCCAACGGCGAGACCACCACTACTGGTCGTATTTCTGTTCGCTTTAAGCCAAGTGAAACGTTTGAAGGAACACTTAACTACTTTTACCAAAACCAAGACAGCGAAGGTCGCTCGATTGTTCATTACAACAGCCTTAATTCAAACAACGGTTTAAGCGACCTAATAGGTAAATACGAATCAGCCTATCGCTTTGAAGAGCCTCGTGAAAAAGAAGATCAATTACTAAGCCTTGAACTTAAAGCAGACCTAGGTTTTGCAGAGCTAGTATCGGCTACGGGTATTTCGAGCTTTGATGCTGACGGTCAACGCGATCAAACAGACTTACTTATTCGTCTTGATTACGGTTATGAAGAATTCCCTGCGTTTTCATCATTTACAAGAGAAATAGAAGAAGAAGATACATTTACTCAAGAAATCCGTTTAGTATCACAAGGTGATAGCGATATTAACTGGATCGTAGGTGGTTTTTACAACAAGATTGAAAGCGATGCATCGAGCAAAGAGTTTACTCCAGGGTTTGGTGATTTTGCAGTTGAAAACTTTGGTGCTGACCAATCTCGCCCTGACCAACTTGAATATTTTTCTGTTGACCGTACAGAAGTTACAGAATCGGCTTTATTTGGTGAAGTAGGTTACCAAGTCACTGAGAAACTTGATGTAACTGTTGGTGTCCGTTTTTACAAATACGATGTAGAATCTGAATCTGCAGTCGATTTCCCGTTATTTAACACCTTATTTGATGGCGCAGGCCCAGATGATATATCACTAAATTTTGAAAAAAATGAAGCAAGTGATAACGGCAGTCTATTTAAATTTAATGCGAAGTATCAATTTACTGATTCAGTAATGGGTTATGCAACCATTAGTGAAGGTTTTAGAATTGGTGGTTCAAATGGTTTAGCACCCTGTCCTGATCCATTACCAGCTAACCAAGCCGGTTGTGGTAACCCAAGTGAAATGCTTTACGATGCAGATACAACAACCAACTACGAGTTAGGTTTTAAAAGCACATGGCTAAGAAGCCGTTTACACTTTAACGCTGCGTTATTTAATGTAGATTGGGATGATGCACAAATTTCAGGTGCAACCAATGTAGGCCAATTACCGTATTTATCTAACGCAGGTAGTGCCAACGCTAAAGGAGTTGAAATATCAACCCGTGCAATATTATCTGACGCGTTCTCAGTGTATGCAACTTATGCATACACAAAAGCAGAGCTTACATCAGACGCGCCGTTCTTATTTAACTCAGACGGTACAGATGGCGCTGAAGATGGCGACCGTTTACCGGGCTCATCTGAACACCAGTTCTCAATGGGTATAAACTATCAAACTGATGTGTTTAGCGATAAAACGCTTGATATAAACTATGGTTTAACAGCACAGAGTGATGTTGTTTCCCGCGTTGGTCTTCGTGATAACGGCGAAACACTACCTGGTTACAGTTTAAGTAATATATCAGCTAAATTAACAGCCGATGCATGGTCAACTACCCTATATGTTGATAACCTATTCAACAAATACGCGGTTACATCCGTGCGTCGTTCAGATGCCGATATAACATCAGCTAATGGCGCCGACATACAACGTAACTACGGCCATTACATTAATCGCCCGCTTACGGTAGGTGTTAAATTTAACTACAAATTTGAAATATAATTTATAGTAATTTTTAAACAATGTTGTAAGGCTCAAATTTATTTGAGCCTTTTTATTTTCTTTTACAAAATAATAATTACCAAAAACCATGCAGCCAAATTTAAAGCAACTTCATCAAAGCGCAATACACTCCCTAAACCAAGGTAAAATAGAGCAAGCACACAAAGCCCTAGTGGAGTTAGTTACACTCAAGCCAGACTTTGCTGATGGGTATTTTTTGTTAGCTATGGTTAATTTAACTGTTGGGCAAATACACAAAGCAATAAAGCTCATCGAAAAAGCTCTTACCCTTGGCCAAAGTATTGAATACACTGCGCAACTTGCTAAATGTTACGCACTTACTGGCGAATTACAAAAAGCAAAAAAAACCGCACTATCGGTACCATTAAGGCAAATAACTAAAGCACTTGATGCCGACACACTCGGCGTTGCATTTACTCAAGCAGGCATTCACGAACACGCACTTAACTACTTTGAGCGCGCTATTACACTGGCTACAGCAGCTAACAAAGCTCAACCCCCGTTTTACTATAACTACGGTGTAAGCGCTAAATTTTTAGGACTATTTGATAAAGCTCAACACGCTTTTGAAAATGCCATAGCGCTTAATCCGCTGCATCATCAAAGTCATTTTGCATTAAGTGATTTAACTAAAGTAAGTAAGCAAAACAATCATATTGAACGCTTAAAAAACGTGTTTGAGCAAGTAACACACCCCGATGCAAAACTACATATAGGCCATGCACTCGCAAAAGAGTATCAAGATATTGGTGAGTTTGCTCAGGCTTTTAACGCGTTAGAGCAAGGTAAAGTAGCAAAACGTGCTGTACAGCCGTTTGATCATAAAAGCTCAACTGAGTTATTTGAACATATTACACGCTTAAGTGAACAGCACACACAAGCGCTAACACAAGGTAACCCAACGGCCGAACCTATTTTTGTATTAGGCATGCCCCGCTCTGGCACCACATTAGTTGAGCGTATTTTATCAAGCCACAGCGACGTGCAATCAGCCGGTGAATTACAAGACTTTGGCCTAAGTGTTAAAAAGCTAAGCCAAACACAAACACCTCACGTGCTCGACACTCAAACGCTCAGTAAAGCCTACGAGCTTGATTTTAATCAGCTTGGGTCAACCTATTTAAACGCAACACGCGTAATAACAGGCAGCCATAAACACTTTATTGATAAGCTCCCGTTTAACTTTTTTTATATCGATTTAATAACCAAAGCACTGCCAAACGCTAAAATCATTTGTATGCTGCGCGACCCAATGGACACCTGTATTGGTAACTACCGCCAATTATTTACCATTAATAACCCCTACTACGCGTACTCGCTCGACCTACTCGACACTGCAAAATTTTACAGCCGTTTTTACAAACTAATGCAGCACTTCAGCATGCAACACAGCAATATAAAATTAGTAAAATACGAAGAGTTAGTCGCACAACCCGAGCAACAAATTAAAGAGTTAGTCAGCTTTTGTAACCTAGAGTGGCAACCCCAGTGTATAGATTTTCACTTAAACACCGCACCGGTCTCTACCGCCAGTAAAGTACAAGTACGCCAACCACTTAATAATAAAGCAATCGGCCGCTGGAAGGCGTTTAAGCCACATACAGATAAAGCAGTGGAGTACCTTTTAAAGCAAGGTATTAGGGTTGAATAAACGCTTTATTTTCACCAGTGGGAGACGCCAAATAAGCGGTTTTGTGTAAGTGTAGGTCGGATAAGCGAAGCGTCATCCGACACAGTAAAATACCTTGCCAATTATTTTCAACATTTTATGTTGTTGAGTGGTTGGAGGGTGGCCATAAGCGGACCTTCATTATTCAGTCAATTCATGAGGAAAAGACCAGGTTATACATACAGGTACTGCCCCAGTATGAAAGTTCACTTTCGGGCAGTTAAACCGTGTATTGACGTTTACACAACTCACATTTTTACCCAACCTGCTGGCCACTTTGTCCCGTCTAAAACCGCAGCGGGACAAGAGATACGCGCCAATTTTATTTGACTATTAACACTGGGCAATCAGCTTTATTGGCGATCGTTTCTGCAACGTTAACATTCAAAAAATGAGAAAGTCCGGTTCTTCCATGACTGGCAATTACCACCATGCCTATATCACCGCTATTAGTCTCATCTAAAATCTCATTAATGGCATCACCATGTCGAATAACCGTTTCAATCTTTAAATCAGTATTCAACTGACCTAATAACTCATGCATTTTACTCGCCGCAGCGTCTTCCATATTTTTAGCTAACTCTTGGGGAGTTATCGCAAGGATCATATAATTCTCATTATCTGAAGGCTGATCAACAATGTGTAAAATACGAATGCCTACTTGATATAAATTCGCCATTTCAATGGCATATTGCAAAGCATGTGATGCAGTATCAGAAAAATCCGTAGGCCATAAAATATTACCTGTGCGCATATTATTCTCCTTCACAATCTAAAATCATATTTTTCAATGATATTACCAACTCCATAAGAATAGACTCGGCTCCATCTCAGCAAGTTAAGTGTAGTGAGTATTAAAGGGTTATCTATTGATTACGATCAATAAATAACAATAAGGCACTAAAAGTAACAATACCTCATCAATTTATGCTTATTGATTAGGCTGTGATTGCGGGGTTTATTACTCTGGTTGTCGTTGTTGTTTCTTTTATAAGATAATCAATATTTGGAATAGTTGGGGCTGACAGTCAGTTTTCGCTCACAGTTGAACTCCACAAAAGTGCCAAAAGCAGCCATTCGGGTATAACTCGTTTCTGCCCCAAAACGTGCCAGAATAAGATTGAACGCTAAATTAAAAGCTCGTAATTTAAGTTACTTTTTCTAATACCAAAATATCGACATGCTTCAGGCCTTACTAACTTTATGAACTGAATACTTAAGTCGTCACCTGTCCCTAAATTGTCACAGATACTAGAAGAATAATTGTAAAAATAGGATATATGCCATATCTTACTGATGTGTATGGTTATGTTGAGAAAAGACAGTATGGCGTTAGAAGCAGGTGGATATGCAGAAAAGCTTGGCAACAGGTATGAATCTAATTGGGTTGCATATCAGTTATTGCGGCTGTTACAAGAAAAAATAAGTTATGTGATTGTAGAGCCTATTGGGGATGATGAGGTCGGAGTTGACTTGGTAATAGGCAATAATGATGACTCATACGAACACCATCAGTGTAAAGCAAGCTCTGGCAATAGCGAATATTGGCATTTATCTAAGCTCCATAGTTCCAACATTCTAAAAAACGCAAGTTTTCAAATCGGTAGAGGTGCTACAGAGTTTCATTTGGTCTCACCACTTTCGAGTAGAATAATCAGCGATTTATGTGAAAGTGCATTGAATAGTAATGCAATGCCGTTTGACTTCCTTAAATATCAAGTAAAACAAAGTCAAGAGAGAGAAAAGTGCTTCAATTCATTATGTGAATATCTTGGTATGTCTGTTGAGTTAGAAGAAGATATCCGCAAAGCAATGCTGTTTTTACAGCGTTTTAAGATTGTTCGTTATGATTTGAATAAACATAACCAAAGTGAGTTAGAAGACAGAGCTTCCTCTATGTTCAGTGGCAGCAGTACCAAGTTAGTTCAGTTCCTTAAATATTATCCTGTTGAATACAATAAATTACGTAACAAGATTACAGCGAATCAACTATTAAATGATCTGAAAAAGGCTGGGTTTGTTGCCAGAGGAATACCCGAAGATGAACGAGTACTTTCAGTTGTTGATGACCTCTCCAAAGAGTTTGATGAGTCAATCCAACCATTCTTGATATGTAACCAGCTTATTAAACGAAGAGAGTTGGATAACATCACCGATTCTTTGGAAGAAAACCCTGTAACTCTGATTAGAGCAGAAGCAGGAGTTGGGAAAAGTTCATTACTTCTCGAACTTCATAATTACCTTCGTAAGACAGGAGTCATCAGTGTTCCGGTGAGGCTTGATCGACGAACTCCAGAAGATAATCTAGATGCGTATGGAAGAGCTTTAGGTTTCCCGTACTCACCACCTTTCAGCTTAAGTTCATTATCAAAACACAACAAAGTAGTGATTATATTAGATCAACTCGACGCTATCCGATGGACTGGCGCACATTCTAATATCGCTTTGCACATTTGCCAGGAGTTAATCCGGCAAACAATTGCGCTACGTAAAGAAGGAGCCAACATATCAATCGTCTTGGCTTCTAGGGATTTTGAGTTAAACGAAGATATCGCCTTATCAAGTTGGCTACAGAGTATTTCAGAATCATTGCATGAAGTTAAATTATCTACATTAGATGAAAAAATAGTAGAGGAGTTAGTCTCGCCATTTGAGACGTATTCACTGCTTTCTTCTGTAAAGAAAGAGATTCTTAAGATACCTTTATGGCTTGGTATATACCTAACTATTGCACATCGGACACAGACTGCCCCTAGCTTTAATAACAAATTAGAGTTGGTTAAGAATTTTTGGGACGATCGATTAAGTCAAATAAGTGCCCATCATCTATCGGTTGAAGAAGCAGAGCAGCTTATTGATAAGCTAGTGAGTGTAATGATGAAACAAGGTTCTTTGTCTGTGTCATTGACCTCTCTACCTGTAGGTTCACGATGGGTCTTAGAAGTATTAATGTCAGTCGGAGTGTTAACTAAGCAGGAACAACGCATAAGTTTTAGGCATCAGGCATTATATGATTATCAGGTCGGTTCAAAGTTATATCGAGCAGGGAGTGAATCATCAGAAAAGTTATTGTCTGAGCTTGGACAGTTTGACAACCAAACTCTAGACAAGAGAGAGCACCTTAAGTATGCGTTAAACATGTTGCTAGATGCTAACCAAAAAAATTACTGCTCTAGTATTGAAGCTGTTTTACTTAACGATAAGGTTCGCTTTCACCTGAAATTCTTAGCTCTTAATTCGCTAAGGGACTTAAAAGTCATTAAAGCCCCCGCTAGAAAGCTAATCGATAAGTTAATTAATGACTCTGAGTTAAATCAGAAGTTTATCTCGACGAGTTGTTTTAAAAATCCAGAGATAATTGAATACCTTATCGAGAGCGACATTTTGGCGAGTTTGATCAATAGTTCTGATAAAAAGTTAGTTGATGCTTCAGTTGGCCTTCTGGGCTCTATTTCAGAGCTTAAGCCAGAGTTAGTGGTAGAGGCTCTACGCCCATATGTTGATGTATCAGATAGTTGGAATCAAAAAGTCTACAGTAGTCTGTGTTGGAACATTGAAGATGATTCTGACGATATGTTCGAGTTAAGGACAGAACTTATTCAAAAAAACTGCTCAGCAAATTATATAGATTGGCGAAATCTATCTAAGAAACATCCTAAGCGTGCTTTGTCATTAATTGAGGTTTTCTTGGGTCATTACAAAGAAGTTATCTGTAAACCTAGTTATTCAGAGGAAATTAGAGAGCATCAAAAGCTAACGCAAAGAGACTATTGGTCTCCAACAGATCTAGACGGGATTTTGGCCGTCGCTGAACATACTCCAGAAGAGGTTATAGGTCGTTTACTTCGGAAGATAACTGATATAGCTGAATCACAAGATGATTATAAAGAGGTTTTAAGATGGCTACATAAGGATAAAACTGATGCTTATGAGCCAGATTGTAGCCTCACATCAGGTATCTTTAAGCTGATAGTAAAGGCGGGAGAAAACCTACAAACGGATTCTGAAATATTATACGAGCTTGTTAAACCGTATCTTGCGATAGAAAATCCTGTCACTGTACATTTGGTCGCTAGGTTATTGCTGAACCTATCTACAGCGTACTCCAATATAGTCATTGATTGGATGCTTAGTAGTCCGAATTCGCACTTATCGTGCGGCAACACATACCTTGAGCCTGTTTGGATATTGCCTGGTAAATTAGTCTCGAAGTTTTCAAAAAACTGCTCCAACGAACATTTTGCAAGGCTTGAAGAATATATCATTCACTTGAAAAGTGAAATGGAGATAGAACAAATCAAGAGGATCTTGGAGACAAGACGAAGAGGATCAAGCTATAGCTATTGGGGTAGTGCGCAATATTTTTGTTGCCTAAACTCGATGGAAGCCGCATTTCTACTGCAACAGAACAATTGATTAAGGTGCTCGATAGGAAATTTTTCAATTATTCAACTTCTGACTTTTGTTCAAAGTATGAGAGTATTGGAGGCGTGATTACTTCACCATTACCCATTGGAAACAAACTATCTAATGGGTCTTGGTCGAAGCTAATTCTAACACCCGAAAAGCAGGCTGTTGGTAGAAAATGGAAGCAAGTAGCTAAAGAAGTAATATCTGAACCGACCATCGAACAGTTCTCTCGAACTCTAGAAGGTTCTGTTTGTAATGAACCTGTCAGATTCGCGAGCTTTGCTTTGTCACTACCAAAAGATATAGATCCTCGATATATCAGTGCGTTTTTTCGAGGGTTAGCTGATTGTAGTAAAGAGAAAGCTCATGAAGATTACAAAGATGATTGGGCTCCTTGTAGCGATATCTTATTAGAAAAAGTAATTGCGCATTTCCCTCATAATGAAAGTGAAAGTGCTTTAGTTAGATTATTCGATTGTAAGTCGTTAGCTACGGACACAAAAGTTTTTCACTTATTGCTCAATTTAGCTCGTCATGCCAAAGACCCTGAATTAAACAAACTAAATGTTTGGAACTCTGACAAAACTCGTTCAGCCGAGGTAGCGTCAGCAAAATCTTTGATGGATAACTCAATCAATTGCGTTCGCGGGCAAGCATATATAGCGATAGCTAGGTTATTTTTTAAAAACGAATTGCTTGCAAACCAAAATAGGGACGTAGTTGATCAAGCAATTGTAGATGAGCACCCTGCGGTCAAAATGTCGGCATTAGAGTTACTCAAGCCCTATCTAAATTACGATAGCCTGTTTGCTCATACTAAGTTTATTGAGTTATGTACTGAAGATATTCGGGTCAGTGGAGGGTATGGTGCAAACCACTTTTTCAATCAAGGTTTCGAGAGTCAGCATGTCAATGAATACATTGAGCTTGTTCTCCGAATGCTTGGCTCTCAGTATGTGGATATTAGGAAAGAAGCGGCTAGACAGATCTATGCTCGTTGGTTTTTCAATGACTTGTTTGAACGTGAATTAGCATTGGTTCTTAAAGGAGACAAAGAGCTAAGGAGTGGCTGCGCTTCCGTGCTTTCCCAGTTCTTAAGAGAAGATAAGTACCATGATCGAATTGGCAAAATTAAGTCGTCATACATAACGTTGTTAAACGATGAGGACGAAGATATTTTGCAAAAAGTAGGTAGTTGCGTTCAGTATGATAGCTACTGGACAAAGCATAATTCGACGGTCTTATTTAGTGAATTTGTTAAGTCTAAAGCTGCAAGACATTGTATTAACAGCTTATTTGAAAAGCTTGAGTTTTTTCCCAGTATGCTTATAGACATGAGTGACTCTTTATTGGGGCTAGTCAAAAACATCGTTGAAGTGAATAAGAATGATGAATCATTTAAGCATCGACATATGCATATCAGGGAATCCTCTCTTCTAAAGGTGTTGCAACGTCTTTACGATGAAGCTACAGAAGATGAAGATGATGAGGCAATCAGTATTTGTTTGGACATCTGGGATGAACTGTTGAATTCGGAAATTTATACAGCTATGAGTGCAGTTAAAGAACTTGATAATGGGCTGCTGTCTTAGTTGAAAATTGTTCGATACTGATGTTTATCTAGCACATTGAGGCTAGCACTAGTTCGTTCGCCTCATTACAAACTTTTGCCAAGTAAATTACGGTGATGACTCAGAGAAAAGCTGAACTAATACACCTCAATTAATCCATCCTTTGATAATTTAGCAAACCACGTAACTCAGAATTGCCCAAAAACGAGTTTGCCTGTGCGTCTGCTTCTCGCTCTAAGCCAACTAATGAATACATG
>NZ_BADT01000012.1 GCF_000239855.1 Pseudoalteromonas sp. BSi20652
TCATTTTGTGTATGGGCTGCAGAAAAAAAGACAATAAACCTACCTCAAGATACTGATTATAATAAATATTTAGGTATAGGGGGGGCTCGAAAAAAAATAACTGACCGAGTTGAACTGGTTCGACATGTATTCAGAAGGGCAATTGAGGTTTGGCTTGTGCTCGATCGTGCTTTATATTTGCAGCAGCAAGGCTATCAAGTAAACGTTAAAACGTTTTGTGAGAAGCAATTAACACCACGTAATATATTGATTCTTGCTAATATCAATTAAATTACGTCCTCGACTTAATAAGAGATGCAATGAGAAAGTTAAAAAATTTATTCGAAAATAATAAGCGTTGGGCTGCTCGCACAAGTGAGGCAGATCCTGAGTTTTTTAAAATTTTATCTATGCAACAAAATCCAGAGTATTTATGGATTGGTTGTTCAGACTCTCGTGTGCCTGCAAACCAAATAGTTGATTTACTGCCAGGTGAATTATTTGTACATCGTAACGTTGCTAACGTAGTTGTGCACACTGATCATAACTGTTTGTCGGTTATGCAGTACGCTGTAGAGGTGCTAAAAGTAAAACATATTATGGTGGTAGGCCACTACGGTTGTGGTGGTGTTCAAGCCGTTTTGAGTAATGCTAAATTTGGTTTTATTGATAACTGGTTACGCCATGTGGGTGACGTAAAAGAAAAGCACCTTGAGCAACTAAGTGCTATTGATGAAAAGCAACAACTAAGTCGTTTAATTGAGCTAAATGTTATAGAGCAAGTTCGTAATGTATGTCGTACTAACATTGTTCAAGATGCGTGGGAAAGAGGGCAAGACTTAACTATTCATGGTTGGGTTTATGGGCTTGAAAACGGTCATTTGCATGATTTAGAAGCTGTGGTTACTTGTGCTGAAGAAGAAACAGAAAGCTATAAAAGAGCCGTTCAGCATGTGTTTAAAAAAGCGGGTTGCGAGGTGATTTAGCCTGTGTCAAGAACAGCTGTTATATTAGGTGCCACGGGATTAGTCGGTCGTGCGCTGTTAAAAAAGTTACTTAATAGCTCACATTTTTCTCATGTAGTTACCTTAACTCGTCGTCCTTTACCTATTTCACACAGCAAGCTAACTAATCATATAATTGATTTTGAAAAGCTATCTCAATATGGTGAGTTGTTTAAAGGTGACGTGTTATTTTCATGCTTAGGTACAACACAAAAGCTAGCCGGCTCAGTGAGTGCTCAGCGTAAAGTTGATTTTGATTACCAGTTTATCGCAGCGAAACTGGCTGTTTGTAATGCCGTGCAACATTATTGCTTAGTCTCGTCCAGTGGTGCAAATGCGCAAAGTCGTAGCCCTTATTTAAAAATGAAGGGGGAGCTTGAGCTGCAGATTAAGCTACTTGCTTTTGCACGTATAACTATCCTTCAACCGTCATTACTTTTAGGTGAGCGTGAGCAATTTAGAATGGCAGAAAAAATAGGCAGTGTTATTTTACCTATTATTACACGGCTCCCATTTTTAAGGCGTTATAAGCCCATAACAGGCAAGCAGGTAGCGCAAAAAATGCTAACGGTGAGCATTGAGCAACAAGTTAAATTATCGTACTTTGTTTTAGATGAATTGTTTGAATAACCCATTATGAAAAAGAAAAAGGCAGCCTAAGCTGCCTTTTTAACGATTATGTAAGCGTATTACTCAGCGTCAGTTTTATCTGTAAGTTGTTGCTCAAGTAATGCGACTTTGGCTTCAAGTTCAGTCAACTTTTCGCGAGTACGAATAAGTACTTGGCTTTGTATATCAAATTCTTCACGGCTTACAAAGTCCATCTCAGCAAGCTTATTTTGTAAAACTTGCTTTGTTTTACCTTCAAGCGTCTCTGCTAGGTTTTTTACACCTTGTGGCATATTGCTGGTTATTTGCTTAGCAATCTCTTCAAGTTTTGCTGGGTTGATCATATTTGTTCCCCTTCGATGCTACCTAAAATGATAATAACTAATATTACCTTATACCCATGGTATTTAACACATGATCATCTTTGCCTAATTAATTAAGACAATCGCTATGCTCGCTGTTGTGGTTACGTTAAAATTACGCTCCTTGATGAAATCTCTTTGGTCGTTATGAAACTCAATCCTAAACAAGATGAAGCGGTAAAATATATTAGTGGCCCATGCTTAGTACTCGCAGGTGCTGGTTCTGGTAAAACACGTGTTATTACGAATAAAATCGCTTATTTAGTGAAAAAATGTGAGTACAAAGCGCGAAATATAGCAGCGGTTACCTTTACTAATAAAGCAGCTAAAGAAATGCGTGAGCGTGTATTGCAAACGCTTGGTAAGCAAGACGCTAAAGGGTTATGGGTATCAACGTTTCATACGCTAGGGTTAGAAATAATAAAAAAAGAGCTAAGCACGCTGGGCTTTAAACCTGGTTTCTCGTTATTTGATGACCAAGATACAAACCAATTGCTTGGCGACTTGACCGAAGACGAACTTAAAAAAGACAAAGACTTACTTAAACTATTAAAAATGGAAATTGGTAGCTGGAAAAATGAATTAGTACTGCCAGAGCAAGCAATACGCGAAGCGCGTGATGCGCAAAAGGCGTTGTTTGCACAGCTTTATGCTCGCTATCAAAATCAGCTACGTGCTTATAACGCACTGGATTTCGATGATCTAATTATGATCCCTACCTTATTACTTACTAATAACGCTACTTCCCGTGAGCGCTGGCAGCAACGCTTTAAATATTTGCTGGTGGATGAGTATCAAGATACCAACACGAGCCAATATCAACTTGTTAAACTGCTAGTTGGTGAGCGTGCCCGTTTTACTGTAGTAGGTGATGACGACCAATCAATTTACTCATGGCGTGGTGCGCGCCCGCAAAACTTAGTGTTATTAGGTAAAGATTTTCCTGGGCTACGGTTAATTAAACTTGAGCAAAACTATCGAAGTGCAGGGCGAATATTAAAAGCGGCGAACATTTTGATTGCGAATAATCCTCACGACATCGAGAAAAAACTATTTAGTGAACTTGGTTACGGTGAGCCAATTAAAGTAATAGGCTGTCGTGATGAAGAGCATGAATCTGAGCGCGTAGTTGCCGAAATAATTTCACATAAGTTTATGAAGCGTACTAGTTATAAAGACTACGCTATTTTATATCGTGGTAATCATCAAGCACGTGGCTTTGAAAAATCATTAATGAGTAACCGTATCCCTTATAAAATTAGTGGCGGTATGTCGTTTTTTGCTCGTTCAGAAATTAAAGATATTATGGCGTACTTACGCCTATTAGTTAATCAAGACGATGACAATGCATTTTTACGAATTGTAAATACACCACGTCGCGAAATAGGCACGATCACACTTGAAAAGCTCGGTACGCTCGCTAACGAGAAACACGCGAGCTTGTTTGCTACCTGTTTTGATAACGACTTAGGCTACAGACTAAAAGGGCGCGGCTTTAATGCGCTTTCTGGATTTGCGCGTTGGGTTGTTGAGCTATCAGATAATGCAGTACGTGGTGATACGCTTGAAGCGGTTAAAGACTTAGTGCGTAACATTAATTACGAGGCGTATTTGTACGAGTCATCGCCTAGTGCAAAAGCCGCTGAAATGCGTATGAAAAACGTATCTGAACTGTATAGATGGATCACCGATATGTTGACAGGTGATGCAGATAACGACCCGATGACGTTAGCCGAAGTTGTTAGTAAGCTTACACTGCGCGATATGCTTGAGCGTAATGAGGAAGAAGATGAAACCGATGCTGTGCATTTATCAACGTTGCATGCATCAAAAGGCTTAGAGTATCCATATGTATTTATGGTGGGCATGGAAGAAGGGCTACTTCCGCATCAAGTCAGTATTGATGAAGATAACGTAGATGAAGAACGTCGTTTAGCTTATGTCGGTATTACTCGTGCACAGCAGGAGTTAACGCTTACATATGCAAAAATTCGCCGTCAATTTGGTGAAACATCACAAACTGAGTTAAGTCGATTTGTGCAAGAGTTACCGCAAGATGACCTCGCGTTTGAAAATAAAAAAGCGCCAAACACACAGGCAGAGCGGATGGAAAAAGGACAAGCTAGAGTAGCTAACTTACGCGCTATGTTCAAAAAGTCTGAGTAATGCTTACGCCAGCTAAAATGAATGATTACTAGTTTTGTAGTGACTGAGTTGTTTGTACAATAGAATGCTCAGCGCCATGAAGAGAATGCTGTTTACCAACAAAAAAATTTAATCCGTGCTTATCTAATAAAGCTCTAAAGTTTAATATTGATGGACCTTTGGCAATGACCTTTATAGCTTTGAGCTTGGTAATTGCCAATACACCTTGAAGCTGATAGTCGTAGCTTTCTTGTTGTAAAACTCGTTTACTAAAGGTTGAGCTTAGTAGTAAGTAATCAAAGTTAATATCAGCCAAAAAGTTAAGCTCACATCTATCTTTAGCAAAATTATTAAGCCCAATAGAGTAACCTAGCTGTGGTAATTTTTTAATATTTTCAATTTGTATTGCACATGCATGGCGAATTTCTTGTTCATCAAATAATAAGCACAGTTGGCTTTGTCCTTGTTGCTTGCTAAGAACGTCAGTAAACAAAGTAAATTCATGCAATCCTAGTAATAAGCTTGAGCAGGGTACTAATGCCATTGCTATATTAGCGTTAGTGGCTTTGCTGTAGGCACGTTGTAATAGTTGCAACTCTACCTTTACATGTTGTTCTTTATCGGCTGCAAATTTTTTCAAAATATCAAAACTTGTAAAACCAAGTACTGGGTGTTGACCAAAAGCTTCAAATAACGACTCAGATTGATGTTGTTCATTAAGAGTAATAATTTCTGAGCTTCTAAAGCTCATAGGGAGTACATCCAAATGATGGTGTGTTTGTTGTTCTTGCTCTGGTATTGATTGAGTTAACAAAGGATGAAATAACTCATAACGATTTTTTCCCGAATTTTTAGCGTAATACATAGCTGCATCAGCATCACGAATAATTTCGTCCGTGTTCGTATAATCTAATTTTGAATAGGTTATGCCAATACTTGCGCCACTTTGTAAATAAGCGCCTTTTAAACAAAATGGCATTTTCATTAAATCAATAATGCGATTAGCAATATCTTCTGCTTGCTGTGGCTCAGTTAAATGGGTTAATAATATAACAAACTCATCGCCGCCTAAGCGCGCTAGTAAATCATGATCACGTATACATTGGGCAAATAACTCACCCACATTTATTAAAAATTGATCCCCTGCATGGTGACCTAAATGGTCGTTGATATCTTTAAACTTATCTAAATCAATAAATAACACTGCAAAGTGATTTTCAGGAAAACGTTGATAATGTTGTAGTGTCTTTTCAAGCTGAGTTAAAAAAAGGCTGCGATTAGGTAGGCTGGTTAGTGAGTCGTGGTGTGCGTCATGATATAACTGTTGCTCTATTTTTTTTCGTTCATCTATTTGCATTTGTAAATGCAGATTAGATTGGCGCAACTCTTTAGTTTTTTCGTTTACTCTAAATTCAAGTTCTTGATGGCTTTTTGCAATTGCTTGATTGGCGAGTTTTGTTTGTAAAACAGCCGCAATTTGATGCGATACAAAGGTAATGAGCTCACAATCATCTTGGCTAAAAATATTTTTATTATCGTAAGCCTGGCAAACAATAAGCCCGATCACACCTTGAGCTGTTTTAAGTGGTGCGCCTAACCAGCTAGTCGCCATCTGCTTTTTTTGTACAGGCTGAGCTCGTTGAACTACACCGCTTAGTATTAATTTTTTTGCTCTAGACGGGTGGATAAGCTGTGTTTCTTCGGTGCTTATTACCAGTTCACTATACCCTTTAGCAAAGCGTCTGGGTTGTGTGTTTTCTTGAAATTCATCTACACAATAAGGAAAGCTGATCCAACCAGACTCCTTATCATAAAGTGCAATGTATAAGTTTTCTGCATAGGTAATTGTTTTTATTATTTCATGAATTTTAAAGTAAGCGTCATCAATGTTTTTAGCTTGTGTTGCTATTTCAGATATTTTAAACAGAATTTGCTGGCGTTGAAGTGCGCTTTTGCGTTGATCGATTTCAAGGTTTAGTGCGTCGTTACTTTGAGTGAGTGCGCGGGTACGAATTTTAACTTCTGATTCAAGGAGCTCTCGTTTTTTTACACGCTCTATTGCAGTTGCTAAATAAAGCGACATAAACTCAAGTAATTGTATTTGTTGTGAGTTATAACCTTGTTTTGTATCGTAACTTTGAGCTGCTAATACACCGATAATATTATGTTCTTGGTAAACCGGTACACCAACCCAATGTTCGGCTGGAGTGCCTAATGCTTTAAATAAGCCTTCTGCTGCAGCATCTTGCATTTGCTGCTTGGTAAAACATGTGGTTTTCCCCTGTTTAAATACATAACCAGTAGCGCCTTCATCAAAGTTATTTGAGTGGTTAAGAGCGACAGCAATACCGTCTTTTTCATCTGAAAAGTAAGATAGCTCTAATGATTGACTGCATTGGTTCAATAACACGACATAAAAGCTTTTGCTCGGTACATATTTTTGTAAAATGTCGTGGATAGCGGGATACAATAAGGTTAATTCAGCAACAGTACTTGCTTGCTCTGATAATTGGATCAGGGCATTTTGTAAGTGATGTGATTGTTTGTACTTTTCGAGTAGCGTTTTAAGGCGCTTATTTTGATACGCTAATCTACTCGATGCTAAGAGTTTATCTTCCAATGATTTAACCGGCTATTTTTATTGTATAGTTATTAGCCTCATACTTTCACTTTTAACGGTTAGCGTCAAGTTGATATTCTTATTAAAACAATCACTAAAGCATTATTTTGGCACTAAAAAAGGACTTACCTAAGTAAACCTTTTTTGTGTATTTTTATGGTGATTATTTAGATGTCATGAAGTCGATAGCAGCACTAATTTCATCATCAGAACAATCCATACATGTACCTTTTGGAGGCATTGCATTAAAGCCATTTATTGCATGGCTCAGTAAAATGTCTTTACCTTTTGCTATACGTGGAGCCCAGTCGTCAACTGATTTAGGCGCACCTAATGCGCCAGTACCGTGACATGCAAAACAGGCACCTTGATACACTTGCTCGCCAGAACGTGGACCTGTAGGCGCTGCTGCAACAGCGGCTTTATCGCCTTCAAAGTATACAGCACCAACCGGCGCGAGGCGTTTTTTTATTGCATCTTCAGTCATAGAATTATCATATGGCTGTGCGTATGCGGTTGTTGCTAACACTAATAGTGCTGCAGCTGTTAATTTTTTCATTTTGCCTTGCTCACTTCGATTTGAACGTGATCAATCACGATATAGATGACGGAAATTAAAACGATTATAACTCTCTAGCGCAATTTATAAAATGCTAAGAGGCGTTTTTATTAATAAAACTGACTACTTTTTGCGTTAACGCAATAAAACTTAATAATTTACAGGTTTTTATTAAGCAATTTGATACGCGAAATAGGTTGTAATATCAACTTTGCGGATCCTAATATTAAATCAGTTTATTGTTAGTACGCTACTAACGAGTTTTGCGATCCCTGCATCAGCCTCAAGAATAGATTCTGCCAACATGTAAGCAGGGGTAGTAACTAGCTTATTTGGTTCATCGATAACTACACCGTCTACCGCGCAATTAATATGTTTAGCGCCTAATGCATTTAGTGCTTTTGCTGTCTCTGCATCATTACCAATAGTAACTACGGCATTATCATAAATGAATGGGATCAATGCGGGTGCAATACACATATAACCTGCGGGTTTACTTGCTTTTGCGAATGCTTTACACGCATAAAGTACGTCTTCATTAATATTTGCTTGCGCGCCTTTAATTGCAAAGTCGCATAAGTTTTTTGCGGCGCCAAAACCGCCTGGGACTATTAACGCGTCAAACTGAGTTATATCTAGTTCAACCAGTGGCTTTATGTTGCCTCGTGCAATACGCGCCGCCTCAGTTAATACATTTCGTTTATCAGGCATTACTTCACCTGTTAAATGGTTAATAGTATGAAGTTGTTCAATATCTGGTGCAAAACACTGACACGTTGCGCCATTTTTTGCTATATGTAGCAAAGTTAAAATTGCTTCATTAATTTCACTACCATCGTACACACCGCTACCCGCTAAAATTACAGCTACGTTTTTCATGCTTTTGTGCCTTTGAATTAAGTTTATTAAGCCTATAGTTTGAAGTTTACCACGGACGAAATTATTCATTAAAATAAATTTTTAGTACGATAATTGTGCGCTAAGTAAGTTGTAATGCGGTTTATGCCATTTGCGATCACTTTGCCTTTAAAAAAATTATAAAGGATCGCTATGATCTTCGATCCATTGTGCTAGAATACTCCTCCGGTTATTTAAATGGACGCGAATAATCAAAGTGAATAACAACAGAAGCAGTCGTTATAAAACCTTTTTCCACATTGGTTTAAAATAATAAAAAAAGAACCTCGTATTATCTTTTTTAAATTAAAACATACAGTTAAAGTATTTTCTAGGCATTTTATAATGCTTTGGAAGTATAGCTTGTGGCTGTTATCTACACACTTATCCACAGCTTGCTCTAGTTTTAATAACACGATAAGCAGTAATTCACAGTCGTTTTATTTACTACCTTATGGCATGCTTATAATTACCTTAATTTTTTGCATTTAGGATCCAAATTCACCATGGCTCAGATCCCCGAAAACCCACTTATTTTAGTTGATGGCTCGTCATATTTATTTCGTGCTTATCATTCTCCGCCGCATTTAACTAATTCTAAAGGTGAGGCTACGGGCGCTATTTATGGCGTGATCAACATGCTTAAAAGCTTGATCAGACAATACGATCCCTCACACATGGTGGTTATATTTGATGCTAAAGGCAAAACGTTCCGTAACGATATGTATAGCGAATATAAGGCAAATCGTCCGCCAATGCCGGATGACTTACGCACTCAAATAGCACCAATACACAGTATTATCAAAGCGATGGGTTTTCCGCTAATTAGTATCGAAGGCGTTGAAGCCGATGATGTTATTGGCACATTTGCACGCATAGCATCAGAGCAAAAGCGACATGTACTCGTCTCTACGGGTGATAAAGATATGGCGCAACTTGTTAATGAACACGTTACGCTAATCAACACGATGACCGACAGTATTTCAGATCCCGTTACCGTGGTTGAAAAGTTTGGTGTAGGCCCCGAGCTTATTATTGATTACTTAGCATTAATGGGCGATAAGGTCGATAATATCCCAGGTGTTGAAGGCTGTGGTCCTAAAACTGCGGTTAAATGGTTAGAAAAATACGGTTCTCTTCAAGGCGTAATGGATCACGCCAGTGAGATTAAAGGCAAAATAGGTGAAAAGTTAGCTGCAGCCCTTGATCATCTGCCTTTAAGCTACGAACTTGCGACAATTAAGTGTGATGTTGAAGTTGAATCTGATCTTGATACATTCAAACTTCAAGAGCCTAACAAAGACGAATTAATTGCATTATATGGTGAGTGCGAATTCCGTCGTTGGTTAGCTGAATTACTTGATAATCCTAAAGATGCTGATACACATTTAGCAGTACCTACCGAAGCCACTGAATTACCAAAAGTAGAAGATGCTCATTACGAAACTATTTTAACCGAAACGCAGTTTGATACGCTAATAGAGCAATTAAATAGTGCTGAGTTATTTGCATTTGATACAGAAACAACCAGCCTTGATTATATGAAAGCGCAATTAGTGGGTATGAGCTTTGCCGTAAAAGCGGGTGAAGCTGTGTATTTACCGGTAGCGCATGACTACCCGGGTGCGCCTGAGCAATTAAGCCTTGAATTTGTAATGCAAAAGCTAGGTCCAATTTTGGCAGATGAAAACAAAGCTAAAGTAGGGCAAAACCTTAAATATGACAAAAGCGTATTAGCGAATGCAGGCTTTGCGCTAAATGGTATTAAGTTTGACACTATGCTTGAGTCGTATGTATTTAATAGTGTAGGCACGCGCCACGATATGGACTCGCTAGCACTTAAATACTTAGGCCATAAAAATATTAGCTTTGAAGATATTGCTGGCAAAGGTAAAAAGCAACTCACCTTTAACCAAATTGAACTAGAAAAAGCAGCGCCTTACGCTGCAGAAGATGCCGATATTACTTTGCGTTTACACGAAGTGCTTTGGCCAAAAATAGCAGCTGATGAAAAGTTAAAATCGGTATTTGAAGATATAGAAATGCCACTTATTAGTGTGATTTCTGATATTGAACGCACCGGTGTTGCGATAGATAGCAATATGCTTGGAGCGCATAGCATGCGTTTAGGCGAGCGTTTAATTGAGCTTGAAAAAGAAGCGTTTGAAATAGCAGGCGAACCATTTAACTTAAGTTCTCCAAAACAGCTACAAGTACTGTTGTTTGAAAAGCTTGGGCTGCCTATTATCAAAAAAACGCCTAAAGGTGCACCTTCTACCGCAGAAGAAGTACTGCAAGAGCTTGCTCATGATTATCCGCTACCTAAAGTAATTATAGAGCATCGTGGTTTATCAAAGCTTAAATCAACTTACACCGATAAATTACCATTAATGGTGAATGAGAAAACCCAGCGTGTACATACGTCTTATCATCAGGCAATTACAGCTACGGGGCGCTTGAGTTCAACCGATCCTAATTTACAAAATATTCCTATTCGTTCAGAGGAAGGACGCCGTATTCGTGAAGCGTTTATAGCTGCAGATGGTTATAAAATTGTCGCTGCCGATTACAGCCAAATTGAGTTGCGTATTATGGCGCATCTTTCACAAGACAAAGGTTTATTAAATGCATTTGCTAACGGCTTAGATGTACATAGTGCAACTGCCGCTGAAGTATTTGGTGTAGAGCTTGATGATGTAACTACCGATATGCGCCGTAAGGCGAAAGCAGTAAACTTTGGCTTAATTTACGGTATGTCAGCATTTGGTTTAGCACGTCAACTAGATGTGCCACGCCATGAAGCACAGCATTACATAGATAAATACTTTGAGCGTTTTCCAGGTGTATTAGAGTACATGGAAACAACACGCGAAAAAGCAGCTGAAAATGGCTACGTTGAAACAATATTTGGTCGTCGCTTGCATTTACCAGAAATAAACGCACGTAATGGGGCGCGCAGAAAAGGAGCCGAACGCGCTGCTATAAACGCACCAATGCAAGGTACTGCCGCCGATATTATTAAAAAAGCAATGCTGAGTGTTAACCGCTGGGTACACGAGCAAGCGCCAAATACGATTAAGCTACTTATGCAAGTGCACGATGAATTAGTATTTGAAATCAAAACAGACTGCGCACCACAATACACAAAACACATTTGTGAATTGATGTCGCAAGCTGCTGCGCTAGATGTACCACTTATAGTTGAAGCTGATGAAGGCGACAACTGGGAACAAGCCCATTAATGCAATTTGAGCATTTTAATTAAAGCGCCTTTTGGCGCTTTTTTTATGTTTAATAAAAAGGGCGAATAACAGCTATTTAATTAGCTATATGCAAGCTTTAGTTAAAATAAGGTTAATTTAAGCAACTATTTGTATTAAATAGTTATATGTTCGTCAATTCGAGCTGTTTTACAGGAATATGATTGTATTTTAATGCGTGCTTTTGTTAAAGTCCCGCCTGTCCTATCCTGTAGGACATCCTGTTGATGATGCATCTGAAAGGGTGCAACAAATTGATAGCTTCTCCCCAGTTTGCTATACCGGCCTACCAACTTGTTTGGTGGGCCGTTTTTTGTTTTACGCCTAAAAATCCTATCTAATTAATTCTTTTTTGCGCTATACCCATTGTATTATTCATTCGTCACTTCGAGGTGGTTTGGGTACATCGCAGGTGATACCATCGATGTGATATTATTTTTATTCTTTTCATTTTATTACTAAGGAGTGCGTTATGTTTAAAGCATTAGCTATTGCAGGTTTTTCTTTATCAAGTTTAGTTATTTCTAATGTTGCTCAGGCCAATTGGCAGCTAGTGAATGATAAAAGCCAACTAAGCTTTGTTTCAATTAAAAAAGATTCGATTGCTGAAGCTCACCATTTTACTAACCTTGAAGGTATGCTTTCTGATAAAGGTGAGTTTAGCGTTAATGTTGATTTAACATCAGCCGAAACTCTAATCCCTATTCGTAATGAGCGTTTAGCTACATTTTTATTCGAAGCGGCTAAATTCCCCAATGCTGTTTTAACTGCAAATTTAACTAAAGAACTGAGTAATCTTAAAATGCCTGGTCAATACATATTGAAGGGTATTAAAGCTGAGCTTGATTTTCATGGTAATAAAAAACCATTGGCAATTGATGTACTCGTTAACAGCACGCAAAGTGGTGATTTAACGGTATCATCATTAACACCTATTATTATTAATAGTGATGATTTTGGTGTAACCGAAGGCGTTAAAAAGCTGCAAGAGTTAGCGGGCTTACCTTCAATTGCAACAGCAGTACCTGTTACATTTGCAATTACACTTAAAAAACAGTGATTTCTTTAAGTGAGCTTAGTAAGCAATTAAGCGAGCCAAGCAAACCTTTTGATAGTTGGCAGCCAATTCACTGTGGGGAATTGCCAATTGTCATTAATCATGAGGGGAAGTGGTTTTACGATGGCAGCGAAATAACACGCCCGGCCATGGTGAAGCTGTTTTCTTCTGTATTGTGTAAAGAAGGTAAGCAATTTTATTTAAAAACACCTGTCGAAAAAATAACAATAACGGTTGATGATGCGCCGTTTATTATTGTTGATTGGCGGTTTGACAATACAGTGCAAGGGCAAGTGTTGTGTTGTATTGATAATTTAGCTAGGCAGTGGCTGGTGAGCGCTCAGCAGCCTTTGTATATAAAAGACTATAAAGGGTCAAAAGTACCTTATTTAAAGCTACCTTATGGCTGTAGTGCGCGAGTTTCACGCAGTGTATTTTATCAGTGGGCTGAAAAAGCCGAGTCTGATAAGCTCGGCTATTTTATTAAATCTGCCAAAAAGCAGTTTTACTTATCCTAACAAACCCAGAGCTTAAGCTTCTGGGTTAGTTTCGTCAGTGACTACTTCATCAGTAGGTGGTACAGCAATAACAGGACCTAAAAACCATTCATCTAGCTTTTTAGCTACTTCTGGTAAACCCGTGCCTTTTAATGATGAAAATGCATGAACTGTAATATCCCCATCAAGCGTGCTTAATTCACGACGAACTTGCAGTACTTGTGATTTACGAGGGCCTTGCTTTAATTTATCGGCTTTAGTTAATAGTGCCAATACGGGAATTTCACTACCAATAGCCCAATTAATTAAATCGCGGTCTAAATCTTTTAATGGATGACGAATATCCATTAAAATAACAATCCCTTTTAAGCTTTGACGCTTTTGTAGGTATTCGCCTAGCGATTTTTGCCATTTCTTTTTCATTTCGATTGGTACTTTAGCAAAGCCATAGCCTGGTAAATCGATAAGGCGCATATCGTCAACATCAGCTAAATCGAATGTATTGATTAGCTGAGTACGTCCAGGTGTTTTACTTGTACGTGCTAGCTTCTGATCGGTTAATGCATTTAATGCACTCGACTTACCTGCATTGGAGCGACCGGCAAACGCAACTTCAATTCCCGTATCAGCAGGTAATTTAGTAATGTCGGGAGCGCTTGTTACGAAAGACGCAGTATTATATTTGATACGAGATTTGAGCACAGGCTCTCCTAAAACTTAAAAAAATAACATTGAGTAAACCAAATTCACTCAGGGCGCGTATTTTATACTATAAAGGATGTATTAAAAAGCGTATTTAAACACCTAAAAACAGTACCTATGGTACATTGGAAGCACGCTAAAGCTTAATCTAAGTCAAAACCCTGTAAATTATAAGCTTAATATGTGTAGAAAACGTGCCAGAGAATTTATTATCGTGTAGAATATATTTATTACAGCATCACGATTGTAGATGATCCAGGGTCGAAAACAGAGAATTCACCATGAAAAAAATAGCACTATCTTTAACAATATTGCTTGGTGCGTTGTCAGCAAACAACGCAACAGCATTTGATGGCGATGTAAACGCAGGTAAAGAAAAATCAGCAACGTGTGCGGCTTGTCACGGCCCAGACGGTAATGCGCCGGTTAATATTTACCCTAAGATTGCAGGTCAACATCCAGATTATATTCTTAAACAACTTAAGGATTTAAAATTAGGCATGACGTCAGGCGGCAAAGAAGGCCGTATGGATCCGGTAATGAGCGCTATGGCTATGCCACTGAGTGAGCAAGACATGAAAGATCTAGCTGCTTACTTTTCTTCAATGAACATGACTGAGGGTACTACACCTAAAGATTCTGTTGAAGTTGGAGAGATGTTATTTAAGGCGGGCGACGCTGAGCGTGGAATTCCGTCATGTGCTGCATGCCATGGTCCACGTGGTAATGGTTCGTCACTTGCGAAGTTTCCAAAAATTTCTTTTCAACATCCAGCATATATCAAGTCACAACTTGAAAAATTCCGTAATGGTACGCGCCATAATGATTTAAACGGTATGATGGGCGATATAGCGAAGAAATTAACAGACAAAGACATTGAAGTACTTTCTCAGTACTTAGGTGGCTTACACTAAAGTCTTATTTATTAATTTTTGATTAATAAATATAATGAAATGTGTATAAAAAGCAGCTTAGGCTGCTTTTTTTGTGTCTAAAATTAGCGACATTGCCTCTAATCTTGTGAGATATTGACCATACTTAAGTGTAAGTAAAGTCTTATTTTAAATATTTAATATTAATTAAGTTGTTGTTATTATTGTGAACTTCTATTTGCGTATATGTGTTGCAGAAGAAAAAAAATATAAATTAGTTGTAACAAAATTATTAACGAGTAGATTAACACCTGTCGCAAAAAACAATAATAAAATGGAAAAAGCTATAAGGAAAGTAGCGCGGCACGACTACATAGCACATGTTTTGTGCTACTAAAGGAAATACTACAAAAGCGTCAGGAAGACCGAAAATAATAAAAAACTCATGGAAGTTTAATAATAAAAACAAAATGGAATGTAACAAGGAACGTAAAAATAATAACAATATGGACTGATAATAATAAAAATAATAAAGACTAAAAAAGTCGAAGGGAGAAGTGTCCAGATAATGGCGCTCAGATTAATAGGCGGTAGAGATGTTTTCTCTACCGCCTTTTTATTTGTCCTGTTACAATACCCCCCGTTTAATCACTAGCAGTAAGCTAGTCTATGCGCTATGAAACAGAGAAGCCCAACCTCTGAAGTGCTAACTGAATTCTTCTGGCTATGCCAGCATTGCGATGCCCATTTATTTGCGCCTCGCTCAAAACCTCTTAAGTGAGATGATCAAGATATGAGTAGAACAAAAAAGTCACGCAAAAGCCCATCAAATGGGCCAGTACGTTTAAGTCAAGATAAGCTTAAAGAGATGCGCGCATTAAAAGAGCAACGGGTTAAAAAAACCAAAGGCGCTAAACCAGGTTCTCGTAATGCACCAGATTTACTAGATAGCGAAATCCAAAATTCACAGTCTGGTTCTAGAGATAAACGCATTGGTAGTAAAAAACCAGTGCCTTTAATTGCAACTGCTGCTGAACCAAAAGTAGAAATGAAACGTAATTTAAAGCCAACCATTGAACTTAAAAAAGTTGTGCAACCAGAGTTTACGCCAGAGCAAGAGCTTGAAGCACTTGAAAATGACGTACGTTTACTTAAGTTAGTCGAGCGTCATGAAGGCGGTGAGCTACTAACAGGTAAAGATGCTAAGTACTTTAATAGTCGCATTGCACGTCATCAAGTTTTATGTGAGTTGTTAGGCCTTGAAGATGAAGATGAGCCAGAGATTGAAGATGATTTTAGTGATGAAGATAATTCAAATTCAGACTTTGACCAGTATTTATCAAATGATCTAGCAAATGAATGGCTAGATGATGAAGAAGACAAGTAATTAAGGGTAATTAATGAGTACTGCGGTAATTTTAGCCTTGTTTTTAGGCGCTGCTATTATAGCTGGCTTGGCATTTTATGCCGGTCAGTTGTTGTATAAGTTAAATGCGCAAAAAAAGTTAATTGCTAAAAGGCAAGTTGAGCAAAAGAAAAAACTTGAAAAGTCGCGTTTAGAGCGAAATGCAAAGCTAGCCGACAGTATTCATTTAATTGCGCGTGCAATGAATGAAGAGCAGTGTGAGTTTTCTGAAGGCTGTTTACGTATTTGGGTACTTATGTCTCAATATGGCTTTGAGAGCGAGCGTGATTTAACAACACATTTCCCTGGTATTTATAAAATGTACCAAGTAGTTAAAGAAATGCCGACGCATGATGCTCGTAAAAAATACTCTAAAAAAGAGATTTTTAAGCTAGATAAGGCTCGCTGGCAAGCTGAAAAAACACTTAAAGATGAAGTTAAAGCCGATTGCGCTAAAATTATCATCGAGTTTAAAGCCGCTCCAGGTAGCGATAAAGTCGTTTTTAATTAAAGCGACAACTCAAATACAAAAAGCAGACCTAGGTCTGCTTTTTTGTGCCGATGTATTTATTACCCAGAGTTCAGGCTAAATCACTCTTGAAAAGCGCGTTGCGTTAATTTGTTTTTGTAAATGAGCGTCAAAGCACATACAAATAATACGAATGAATAAGTTACCGCGTGGTGTTACGCTTATTTTATGCTCAGTTATCGTCAGTAACTCATCTTTAATGAGCGGTGCAAGAGCAATTAACGCATCCTCAAAGTAGCTATTAAATATAAGCGCATGCTTTTCGCTAAAGTCTTGTATATCTAATTCAAACTGGCAAATGAGCTGTTTAATTGCATCAGCACGAATTACATCATCATGTGTTAAGTGCATTCCTTTACTAAGAGCACAGCCACTTTGTGTTTCTACGCTGTGGTAATAATGTTTTAATTCTTTTTGATTTTGTAAAATAGCGGTGCCAATCTGCGAAATCGATGACACGCCCAAACCTAATAAATCACAATTTCCATGGGTTGTGTAACCCTGAAAGTTACGATGTAACTTGCCTTCATTTTGCGCAAGAGCTAGTTCATTATCAGTTTTTGCAAAATGGTCCATACCAATAAATTGATAGCCTGCTTGCGTCATCTGCTCCAGCGTATTTTTAAACATGGTGAGCTTATTATGTGCACTGGGTAAATCTGCATCTTTAATCTTACGCTGTGCGGCAAAGCGCTCAGGTAAATGCGCATAGTTAAACACTGATACTCGATCAGGGCTAAGCTCAATAAGTTGCTCAATAGTTTGTTTAAAGCTTTGTGGTGTTTGCAGTGGTAGTCCGTAAATCATATCTGCATTAATAGATTGAAACCCCAACTGGCGAGCTTGTGTAATTAATTGCTTAACCGTATCTGCATTTTGCGGGCGATTAACAGCAAGTTGCACGTCGTCGTTAAAGTCCTGAATACCAAATGAGACACGATTAAAGCCAAGCATTCTTAAATCAACAAGCATATTATCGGCAAGAGAGCGTGGGTCTATTTCAATACCGCGCTCTGTGGTGCTTGTAAAATTAAAGTGCTGCTCTAAAAGCTTAATTAGACGGGTCATTTGTTTTGCGGTTAAAAAGGTGGGAGTACCACCACCCAAGTGTAATTGCTCAACCGTGTAGCTTTTAAATAAAGGCGCTTGGGCAGTAATTTCTTTTGCTAAAAAGTCGAGATAGGCATCTGCCTTAGATTGATGGCGGGTAATTATTTTATTACAACCACAGTAGTAACAAAGCTGGCTACAAAACGGGATATGAATATATAGAGAAAGTGAACGACTCGTTGATGATTCTACAGCGCTTATTAAGTCTTGTTGCTGGTACCCGTCACGCAGTGATAGAGCTGTGGGATACGAGGTATAACGCGGGCCAGACACATTATATTTGTTTATTAGAGTTTGATCCCATTGTGGAAGTTTAATCATCACGCGCACCTAAGTATTTATTTAGGGGGTGATTATAAAAAAGTACGCAGTGAGGCGGTTTGATCTATAACAAAAAAAGGTGCCGA
>NZ_BADT01000011.1 GCF_000239855.1 Pseudoalteromonas sp. BSi20652
AATGCTGGCGTTTTTTTGCTATTTATATAGTTATTATCCGTTAACCATTAATTGCATTTGCTCATTAACCCACCCCAATGCTTCATGATAGGCATCAGGTACTTTTTCACCAAGATTTAATTCTTTGGTTATTTCATTTGCCGCCGACCAATTAGCTTGCTCATAATATTTAACTAAGTTTAGATACTTTGCTAATAAGCCTTCGTCGTTTAAAAGCGCTGCTTTGATATCATTAGAAAGTGGAAGCTTTTGCATTACGCTTTCCATGCTCTCATCCAAAATAGCATCCATAAGCGACATCATACCGGTTAAAAATGCCATGCCGGTGTCTTTAAATTGTCCATGGGATATGGCGAGTAACTCACCAAAACGAGCTCGAGTAAGCGATAATCTAATAAGCTCTATGGGTTTATCTGCAGACACTTGTGCTGCAAACAGTAGTGACAATAGCTTTTTAATTTCATTAGCACCAAGGACTATAAGCGCTTGCTTAATGGTACTTATTTCCGCGCGCCGAGCAAATGCTGCTGAATTTGAATACCTAAGTAACTTATAAGATAAGTTAACATCACGTTCAAACACGTCAGTAATTTTTTTAAGGTTCATTTCAACGCTTGATGTTTCATAAAGTAATTCAGCCAAAGCCATTTCTGAAGGTGGCAAAGCTTTGCTTTGTACCATTTCTGGTTTTGAGAAGAAAAACCCTTGGAAATAATCAAAACCAAGTTCTAAGGCCTGTTTATAGATTTCGTAAGTTTCAACTTTTTCGGCAAGTAACTTAATATGCGGATGTGGTTTTAAGTCGTTTAGAACTGTTTTTATTGTTTCTATATCACATGTTAAAAAATCAATTTTAATAATATCGATAAATGGGTAAAAGTGACGCCACACTGGTTGATGAATATAGTCATCAAGTGCGATGGTGTATCCTTTATCTTTCAAGTCTTTGACGATGGCTAATAGGCGCTTACCCGGCTGAATAGTTTCGAGTATCTCAACAACAATAGCGTCTTTACTTAGTAACGTAGGATAACCTTTTGATAGTGTTTCCAGGGTAAAATTTATATAGGCCGGTTTATTGTCGGTTAAATCTTCTAAGCCAAAGTTAAATTGGCTACCTTCAATAAGTCGTGTTGTTGCTTCGTCGCCATCTATATCGGGAAATACGTTATCAACGCCATCACGAAACAACAGTTCATAACCAATTAACTCTTTATCTCTATCTAAAATTGGTTGGCGTGCGGCGTAAAAATACATAAACAGTTCCGTATGAGTAGATTCAGTAACTAGTGTAATAATATATTAGAAAAGATTCAAAATAGCATTATGTATATCAATAATTTTAATAAATTATCATTATAAATTAGGGACTTTATTTATTTATTT
>NZ_BADT01000010.1 GCF_000239855.1 Pseudoalteromonas sp. BSi20652
TTATGTTTGAAGGCTACCAGCTGTAACATTTTCAAAACTACAACGAGTAAAATTAATAAAGCAACTATCGCTCTCTAAGTCATATGGCACAACTTTAAGCTTTAAATTTTCATGATAATAAAAGTCATCTAAAGAAGATTTAAACTCATCATACTTGGGATAAACCAAATACAGCTCACCATTGCCCTGTAAGTATTTTTCACCATATGCGAATAACTGGTAAATGTCAGATTGGTTTAAATTATATTTATCTGTGGCATTTCCTAGTGCCTCATTTAAGCGCTTCCATTTTGTATCTATAACAGTCACTACCAATCTGGCTTTATCGTAAACAACAATATCTGGCTCTAACCTAAACCATTTGTCACCCTTATGCTCAACCAAACCAAAAGTTGAGGGTTGCTCTTTCAAACGTAAAGCTGGTGGTAGTTGTTTAGCTAATTGATTAGCCACATAACGCTCAAATAATTTTTCCATTGGAAATAAAAACGAAATTCCCTTGTGATTACCAATCATAGCTATAGGAGACTTATAACTAAGAATTAACTCACACCATGGTTTAAGTGGGCGGTAGTGCGCAATACTTCGGTCAGTCTTCCAACTTCTAAAATCGTGTAATATATTTTTTGATTCATCAATCTCATTGAATACAAATAATAGCTCTCTCGCTAAGCGCTGATTAGCGCTAGATCTTGACCACTTTAAAACTAACTTTAAAGATGAATGTATTAACCTGTTCTCAGCTCTATTAGATGTAAAAACATCATGAGAAACATGAAAGTGATGATTACGTCCCGGTCGTTGCCTAATTTGTTTTGCTACTAATAACTGACCTTTTAAATAGGTCGATTCTCGCTCTACTCGTTGGTATTCATTACGTATGCCTTGCTTTACCAATTTAGATACTGCATTTAAAAAGTGACTAATTAGCAACTCATACAGCGGCTGTTTCAACACCTCTAAATGCGATTGTTGAAACTCTTGTAATTTTAACTTTTCGACACTCGCAAGCATCTTCATTAATACTTTGCGTGAGTTATCAGGGTTGCTGTCTTGAGTAGATATTTTAGGTAAAATTTCGATTCTGGTTTTACAAGGGGTTTCGAGTACACCAACAAAGTTCACGACTTGTAACGCAATCGCTTTACCATGTCGCTTTACTTTAACTAGTTCACGCTGCTTTTCATTATTACTAACACCATTAACTAACAACCAATCAAAAGCGCTCTGAGGAATTGAGTGGCAATCAATACTGCAATCAACACCACCGTTAGTTAAAAGCGCATACTCTCTAACAATTACCTCATTAACCTTAGAGTGCTTCATAAACACCCATATATGCTTCTGGGTTATTTAACGCCTCAACATTACGCTTATAGGGTGTTATCCCCTCCTGCTGCCATTCAGTGCCCATGAGCTCAGCAATAGAAGTGTCAGTGAACTTTTCTTCTATAAATTTCAAGCTAGCATCTGTTTTTAAGTGATCACCTAATACTTGGCCTACACGTTCCCAATCCTCAAAAAAGTATTCTTCAAGCAATGGTAGAATTTCAAGCTCAAATATTTTTGCTAATCGCGCGATTGTTGGCTCATCTTTTAAAGGTAAAAAGAAGCTATGCCCAATAGTATGCTCGCGGTCATATAAAAGCTCTATTCGTTGGTTAATGGTTTTTAGTAATTTTGCTATTTTAATTCCATCAACTTCAACATCGTCGAGTAACTCATGCTTTGGCATCATCTCTACAAATTCAAAGCGGCGGCGTAATGCAATATCAACCTGTGCCAATGATTTATCGGCCGTGTTCATAGTGCCAATAATATGTAAGTTTGAAGGTACTGATAAAGGCTCTTTTGAATAAGGCAATTTCACCGATAATGATTCGGAGCCACCAGCGCGCTTACTAGGTTCGATTAACGTGATTAGCTCACCAAAAATATTAGAGATATTACCTCGATTAATTTCATCAATAATTAATACGAATTGCTGTGGCTTTGAATTTTTATGGGTTTCACTATTTTCTGCGTATTCTTCAAGATTAAGATGTTTTTTTAAATAAAGTAATAGACCTTCAACATACGAAATATTGTAAATGCCTTTTTTTGAACCTGTTAAATATAGCTTTCTTACATTAGCTATTGAGGCAACATATTTAGGGTCTGTGCTTTCAGTTGAGTGTGGGAAAACTTTAAATGTAGTCCCACCAGCATATTCAATCTCAAACTTTTTCCCTCTAATTGTTTCTATCTCAATTCGATCATTTGCTTCCTCAGAGATCTCTTGAAGTTTTGCTATTGATTCCTCGAATGCATCAACAGATATTATATCTGAAAGAGCAGCCTCTGCTCGCTCACATAAATCTTTAAAGACTCCGGATTCTACAGAATACGATACTTGACCCGCATCGCTTTCCGCTTTAAGACCTTCAACAAAATCTTCATAGCTAAAGCTTTGATGAAACGTTACAAAACCTATGCGATTACTTTTTTTTAGCTCATCAAAGCGCTCTTTAACTTTAGTGCGGTTATCTTCATGTTGAACTAAAAAATCAGGGTCTACTATTTCAAGCGCTTTATTTATTGTGTTGTAGGTTTTACCTGTACCCGGTGGCCCGTAAAGTATTTGGTTTAAACTGCTGGTGGTATTGTTAATTGTTTTTTCCACAGTGTAATCCTCTTTAGGTACTTGCACATCTTTAGCAGTATTTACTTCTGTATTCTTCCATTTACTTTTTAGCGGCTCAATATAGAAATCGAGCTCGGTAGTACCAAACTCTTGTTCAAATTCTTTGCGGATATTTAAGAGTGCGGCATCTCTCTCACTGCACTTCATTTTGTTATATTGGGGTTTAGTTAGGTCTGCTAGAGTAACTAGTATTGAGCATCTATCTGTATTACCGAATATACGTTCATTAAAATCTGGGAAGAATAAAAACAACAACATGTGACGCAGTTGGCGCTTTTCATTATCAGGGATTTGCTCTAACCACTGGGCAAATTTAACGTGGTTATTTAATAGTTCTTCTTTTTCAGGTTTATCCAGTTTTAAAAATAACTCTGTAAAGCGAATTAAATATACTAACTCGCGCCAACGCATTGTATTGTAGGCCGTACCTGCACTACCAACACCTGTAAGCGCATTGTCAGATAAGTAACGCTCTTTTGTTATTTCATCTATTTTGTAGCCACTCCAAACAAATACACGCTCAATACTGCCACGCTTTGATGCTGCACCTGTATTACTTGGGCATAAAAACATTAGCCACAGCATTTCAGCTGCAAGAACTTTGGCATTAGCCGAAGTATCTGTTAGTTGAGTTTCAAGCTTCGTAAAAAAGTCGCCTTCACCTTCATCAGGGTTATCTACAAAATCAGTGATAAGTTCTTGGCAATCTTCTAGTGTCCAAACCAGTTCATTAGTAAGTAAGGACTTTCCATTTAATAAACATTTTTCTTTAAATTCTTTAGTAACTTCAATTAATCGTTTTGAATCTTTATCACCGCAATATATCGCCATAAATATTTAATTTCCTTATTGTCTTTCCTCAGGCTTTTCCAAAAGAATATATAAAATGTTATCAATGCAGACAAATTAGATAAATCTATTTATATTTTTATTACTTACCTACCAATTAAATCCGTACGTTAATTTTTTAATCCTCAAAGCATGTAAGTATGACAATATCTCAACGATGAACACTATGAGACTCAAATAAAACGATTAAACGTGTGGCAATAGTTACTGGTATAACTTTAGTTTGTTTTGCTTCTTTTTCTGTATGGGATCTAGAAGAGTTTGTATATAGTTATAGCCCCTACTATATGTAGCTAAAACTCATTTTAATAACTCTTTATATCCATACTTCGATAATTCCATCAACGAAATTCATCACCAAGAACTGCATCTCTAATATGACTTTTGACTCTTTCATTTCCCGAATTGAAAAGGTTTAACATCATATTAAATAAATGAGGTTTAAACTTATCTTTCCCGGCACCAACATCATCAAGTAATGAGTCGCGATGATCTTCAAGGACACCTTTAATTTGATCTTCAGATATAACATCGGCATATAAACCTTTGCTTCTCTCTCGCAAACATTTTTTCAAAAAGCCATCAAACCAACGCTCGAAACACTCATCAAATATATCCCTCTTAAGCCTTTCTCTTATTTTAAATATTCGATCCCAATTTTCAGCTTCAGGGGTTGGTGGAACAAAACTTATAATCCAATCAGGGTTTATACTTGATACCCCCTCGGCGATTTTGCTCTGCTCGATAGAAATATCAGTTGCATTACACGCATAAGGGTCAAAAGCTGTTACCCGTAAATTAGCCTCATTTTTAATAACATCATCAGCCTTTTTATGAAGTCTATTGCACTTCATACACATTGGGACTAGATTTCTAATATTTGCTGCCGAAAACGCATATATACTTTTAGCTAAATAATGATCTTGGTCTTGGGATGCTTCCGCGATATTCATCATGTCCCCAAATCCACAAAACGGACAATCCTTCGCCAGCAATGAATCATAAATCATCTGGTACTGCGCGTCGCGGATACCTGCATCGCCGAGCTTTCCATAACAAAATAGAAACAGCTCCTTTGCGGCTTCATGAACCTTGGGGAAAGCTTCATTAATTAGCGTAATATCTGAAGTATTATTTAAAAGACCAGCTATGTTATTTTGATTATTTATCGCTTGTAAAATATCAAGGCGTTGTTCTTGAGTAATGATCGGCTTCTTAAGATATTTCGCATATTTTAAAACTCTATCTCTTACTCCATACCAGCGCCTAAGCCTTGGATCAATATTATTGGGTAATAATGCAAGCCAATATTGCTGCTTTCTTGGTTTAGTGCCTGTAGTAAATACTCTTTCACCGTTATCTAATCGGGTATGGATAATTCCGATGATTTCTATAACGGCTTCATGTAGCCAATTGTTAGCTGTAGCTTCTATTGGGTAAGAATGAAACATATTAGACTGCCTCTTTCTTTCTTAAGGTCCTAACATGGTTGACCAAATATAAACGCTCTACTGAATCCCCTAAGCCTCGAAGTGCTTCAGTTATTTCATTGATATTCTCAGATTTTAACAAGCGCTCAATTTCAGCTTTTGGTATTTCAGACATAGCGGGGTTAATCGAAAAACATTCTTGAAGAATCACATCAAACGTACTTCCATAGGTTTCAATTTCTGGACGTCGAACAGATATTTGTCCATTATCTTTTTTAAAAATTAATACATTCTCACGTTTCATATCTGAAGGAACAAAAGGAGAGTGAGTGGTAAGTAAGCAGTCCTGCATTGCAGAAGTTGAATTCCCTTGTCTACTTCCTGTAGATGTTTGCATTTCAAGCAACTTGGAAATAAATTCGACACGCCATTTGGGGTTGAAGTGACTCTCAGGTTCATCTAATAAGAATAGTGTATTTTTGTCTTTTGCCATACACAACATGCCGAGAACTTGGGCTAATTGATGTTCTCCGTCAGACAATGAAACATAGTCAACAGGATCATCTATTTTGTTGGAAATAAACTCAAGGCGTTCAAAACGAAAAACTTTATGTTCAGAGAATGGTTCAGGTAAACGAGTGGCAAATCTACGATCTTTTATTGATTGATTAAATGAGGTCCTAGCGGCCTTAGGGATAACTAAGTCATTTAGCATTGCTAATTTATGAAAAGATGAATATAAGTCTAATGCGCCATTCGGCCAAAAATGTTTGAATGCTTCAAAGGTACTGTCATCTACCAAAAAGTCTAAGGTATATATTTTATTTTTTTATCTATTGATTTGGAAGTTGCACAGTTAACCAAATTATCGATAAAGCTTTGTAATTGGGGTGTTAAAATCACACCTCCTGTTGGAGCTTGAGTATGATCAAGTTGAATTACACAACGAAAAGAGCTGAGTGATTTAAGATTAAGTTCTTTTAGTAATTGCTTTCTAGCTGATTCTTTATTTAGCAGCAAGTTAGCAACCAAAACTTCCAAGTTTGTACCGTAGTCGACTAATAACAGCCTAGGGTCAGGAACCTCTTCTCTCTGATGTTTAGCATTTTCTGCAACTTTTTTTGCATACCCCTCTCGACTAACAAAAAAAGGAACACTTAGCGTTTCATTATCTCCTGAAGTATAAGCGATAACTTTTGAAGGTAGCAATTTAACAACCTCAGATTCATCTAGAACTAATATCCATTCATTTTTTATGAAGATCTCAACGGTTAAAGTGGCTTTATTTTTACTTGTTTTTTTCTTGTTATTTTGACTTGTGTATTTTTCTTAGCTGTTTCGGCAAATAAATATTCAATTTCAAACTCTAGCTCATTATTTGGCTTACCTGACTCCTCTTCAGGTAAGTAAAAACTAAAAATCAATTGAAATATTTCCGCTATATTTTGTAAGATTTGTGACTTACCAGTACCATTAGGTCCAATTAGGCATATAGGCGAGAATTGATCTGTCGCACTATTACTATTTCTAAACGGTATTGCTAATTCGTCTAACAACCCTCCGCAGGTATTAGATTTATTAATTTTTAATTTTAAAAGTTTCATCCTTGAACCTTTTTAAACATAAAATCTTTTTTGGCTACATCAAATACTTTAGTAATCATTGGTTTATCTTCTTTGAGTAGGGAAAATAATATTTCTTTTAATTGCTCGTAGTCTGAGCCAAATGACTCATTCAAATCTTCATTCCTAAAAGTATCTTCTTTTAGATCACCAATCCATTTTCTTACTGATGCCTGATCAATATTTTTAGCCGTTCTATCATCATTACTATTGATATTCACGACTTTAGAAACTGATTCTTTTTTAGACTTAGCTGATGAATTATCTTCTTTCTTTGTCAAAATCCGAGCTAATAGCTCACTTGCTGGCTCGTCATTACCTTCTTGTTCAACTAATTCACCACGAAATGCTTTAGCCAGTATTGACTGTGTTAATCGGCTAAAAGCCTTACAAGCATCTAAGTATTGACGTTCAAATAAATCTGCGCGCGCGAAAAGTTCATTTACTCTTCTAACTATTTCAAGCTGCTCACACATAGGCGGTAAATCAAACTCATAAGCTTGCAGTTTTTTTGCATTGATATTTGATTGGCTTACACCATCGGTTTTTACCTGCCAGCAGTAATCACGGGCATGAGGGCTATTTAACTGAAGATTTAAAAACTCTGTATTTAGGCGCTCACCTCCCTTTACTCTAATTAAATATCCTGCATAAATTGCCCTCTGTTCTCCTCGGTAGATAGATGTTTTACCAACCAGCTCAGGACTATTAGTACGGTTAAAGAGCACATCCCCAGTTTCTAAAAGATACTTTTCAATTTCTGCCTCATCGGAGGTATATACTAACTTCTCCCAATCAAGCTGACCTCCTTGTAAATTCCCCATTCGCAATACAGGCACTTCGCCTTCAGGTTTAGATTTTGCTGATGAACCATAATTGAAGCCTTTTCCCACATCTTTCAATTTCACGTTCGACCATTGATTGTCGCTCCCACCTCGCCATTCTTTGGTTAACTCACCGGAAGTAGCGGCGGCAAGAACTGATTGACGAAAGCGTTTTAGGACTACTGGAATTTTATCGAGTCGTGATTGAGCTTTATTTACTTTAGCTAAGATTGAGTCAAGTTTATCTGCTATTCGAACTTGTTCGTTTAATGGTGCTAAAGGAAATTGATAACCTTGAACATCAGAGGACTTAGCTGCAGGGTAAAGAGCCCCCTGAACTGTACCTGATATTTTATTTACAAAATGATTCGTTCTCACTAAAGCAAAAAGGTAACGACTTTCTATACCGAGCGATTTTAATACTTCAAAACCCGTTGATGCGAATTGCTTATCAAATATCTCATCCACCAGAGTAACAGCGTTTAAATTAGGTCTTGTTAGTGATACTAATACATCATTTGTATTCACTATTTTCCTAGCTCGGCTTGGGGCATTTTTCCCTAACAAACTTTGCGGTTTCTCAATTTTTTTTGTTTGACGATTTATACTTCCAATATCGATGTATTTTATTGCTACTTCGTCTTCAGGCTTAGACTGGGTGCATTTATACGTTACATCTGATATTTTTGCAGTAATCCAACCTTTCGGGAGCTCACTCACAATACCACCTCATCCGATTCTTCAGCAGAACCCAACTCGACTAGAATAGCTTGCAACTCATACATAGCGCCTGCCATTTCTTCTAAGGCTTCGTTAATTAATACATCGGGCTCTGGTAGGTTCGTACTGTCTTCTGCTTTATCATCTCTGATCCACGCTAAATCGAGTGCATCGTCTTTTTTAGCAATTTCCTCGCGACTAAAACAACGTAGGCGGCAAGTATCAATATTGCCAATTTCACTACCGTGTTGATGATTTTTAATAAACGAGTGGCGCGCAGCTTCATCTACTTGTGTTAAGTCACTACCAACCGCTTGATAGAATTCATCAAAATGCGCTTGCGTTAATACAGTGCGTTTACCAAACTGCGGCATGTTAGAACGCATGTCGTACACCCACACATTTTTGGTTTGGCCTTTGTCTTGTTTTACATCATTTGGCTTTGAGAAAAACAATACATTAGTTTTTACGCCTGCCGCGTAAAAAATCCCTGTTGGTAAGCGTAAAATGGTGTGTAAATTACACTTTTCCATTAAGTCTTTACGTATTGTTTGCCCTATGGAACCTTCAAATAATACGTTATCGGGCAATACAACGGCTGCACGGCCACCCGGTTTAAGCATACGCAAATACATTAGGTGCAAAAAGGCGAGCTGCTTGTTACTAGTGTAAGTGATTAAATCGTCACGGGTTGGTACGCCGCCTCCTTGTTTTGTGCCAAATGGTGGGTTAGCTAAAATAAGGCTTGCTGGTGGCAGTGCTTTACCTTCGTTTGATAAGGTATCACCATATAAAATGCCTGAACTATCATCATCTACCGCGAGGTCATGCAGCATTAAGTTCATCATTGCTAGGCGACGAGTGTCAGGTACTAGCTCCATACCGTAAAAGGTTTTATGCTGGTATTTATCGTAAGCGTCGGGCTCTAGAGCTTCTATATCGTTATGTTGTTTTAAATAATGGTGGGCACTAATTAAAAAGCCCCCAGTTCCCGCTGTTGGGTCAACAATAACGTCGTCAAGGTTTGGCTTCATCAGCTCAACCATGGCATTAATAAGCACGCGAGGAGTAAAGTATTGCCCTGCACCTGATTTTTTCTCGCCTGCGTTAATCTCTAGCAAGCCTTCGTACATATCGCCAAGGCCTTCGGTTTTAGCACTGTACCAATCAAGCTTATCAATTTCGCTTACTAACTTATTAAGTGTGACAGGCTTACGTATTACTGTACTGGCATTAGCATAAATTGCTTTAGTTATTGTGGTACCGTGTGAGCCTAAATGAATAAGTAGCTTTTTATACTCTTCTAGCCTTGTTGCACTGTTGTAATGCTCTAAGTCGGTCCAGCGGTAGCCTTCGGGAATATTGTTATCTGTGCCTGTTTCGTCAACCATTTTAAGAAACACTAAATACGTGAGCTCATTAATATATTCATGGTATGTAACGCCGTCGTCTCGGAGTAAGTTACATAGATTCCATAGTTTTGCGACTAAGTCTTGAGTGCTCATGTTTTTACCTAATTAAGTTAATACTGCTAAAAGAGTTATTGCCTAAATGATCAGCCTAAAACTAGGCTGATTGATTAGTGGTTTGCCACAATGTTTGATTAAACATGTGCAGTACTTCAGCAATGGGTTGTTCAAATAATTTATTAGCGCGCTTTATACCGCCTTGGTGTTTAAAAATACCTTGGTCGAGCGCGGCTTCGTCTACAATGGTGGTTGCCTTCATTTGTTTAGCTATGGTATTGAGCCATTGTATTTGTGGTGTTTTCCAGCTTTGACTGGCTAATATTTTAGCTAGTGCATTATCAACACGTTGTTCAAACGGAATAAGTGCTTCGCCTATAGCCGCTTGCCTAATAAACCCGATAATACGTGCGGCAATGTCTTCGTTTTTAACTTCGCTCCACGCAACTTGTAGATCTTGTTCTCTAAAATGATTTTGTTCAAGTACTAAAGCGAGTTCTTTTAGGTTTTGGCGGGTTAATTCCCATGGCGCTTGCACAACTGTTTGAATAGCGAGCAAGCGGTTACTATTGGCATTTACAAAGTCGTTAAAGGCGCGTAAATAATCATCTGGTTTTTGCCCATCACCATAGCCCGTAGTAATATTGGTAAATTCATCTTCGTGATCCGATATATACACGGGTTTAGTGCCACCAGCTACGCCTTGAATTTTACTATCAAGAATTTCACCTAAACCGGGGTGCTCTGTAAACCATTTAGCTACTTTATCGGCAGGTTGTGCTTTTAAGTCTTTAATGAACTGTTGTGGTGATTGCCCAGCTATGATCTCGAACTTGTCGCTTTGTTCAGATGTTAAGTGGCGGCGCTTAACTTGTAATTTAGCGATAAACTGATTTTTGGCTAATGCTTGTAAGTCTTCACTTTTGCTGTGTGCCATTTCTTGCTCTAGCTCACTAAAGGTAATATCTACATTAGTGACTACAGGCTTCATGCTATTTACTTTTTCTAACTGTTTGTAGATATCTACCGCATCATAAATTTTGAACGGGCCTTTACTTATTTCGGGGCATAAGCGTGTGGCGCGGCCAAGCATTTGTTCAAATAAAATACGGCTATTTACACGGCGTAAAAAGACCAAGTTACATATTTTTGGTACATCTACACCAGTAGTTAATAAGTCTACCGTTACGGCTATATTTGGTAGGCGGTCGTTTTTAAATGAGCGTATTTTATCAAGCGGTTTATCTGTAGCGCCTGTAATTTTTTGAATTGCGTCGTCTTCAACTTCACCGTGGTAATCTTCACATGCCTGCTTAAAAGCTTCGACCACTTCGTCTGCATGTTTATCTGTTACACAAAATACTAATGTCTTAGCCTCTGAATATGGGTCGATAGAATCGCTTTCGATAAGCCATTTTGTGACTGTTTTAGTGAAACTGGGAGCTATTACTTTACGGTTAAACTCTGCTACTTCAAAATCGAGTTCATCCGGGGTGTTAAACGTTTTTATATCGCTATTTTCAGCATCATATACTTTAACTTCTTCATTAATTTTATAATGAATTCCCATCTCAGAAAGCTTGGTATTGATACGTACAGGCGGTAAATGATCATTCAAATGCCCGTCAAGTACTGCCTCTGTATAGCTATAACTAAATACGGGTTCACCAAATATGTCTACTGTATGTAGCGCAGGCGTTGCTGTTAGGCCTATTTTAAATGCATCAAAGTAATCAATGACTGAGCGGTATTTAGATTGGTAATCTTTCTGGTCTCTGAATAATAACTCTGTATCGCTGAGCTCTCTATCAAGCAAGTAACCACGGTGGCATTCATCCACTACTATACAATCGTACTGACCTACACCGGGCTTAGTATCATTATCGCTCGGATATAAAATACGTTTAACTAAACCTTGCACCGTTGCTACATGCACTTTGGTTCCGTTATCTGGCTTTTTATCACCCAGCTCCATAAGCTCGAAGGTATCAGCAAATGTTTGGAGTTGCTCCATTCTCACTTCTTTAAAGTCAGTTGTAGCTTGCTCACCTAATGCTGAGCGATCAACTAAAAATAGCACGCGACGAAAGCGCTCAGCTTTAAGCAATCTATAAACTAAGGCTATACAGGTTTTTGTTTTACCTGTACCTGTTGCCATAGCAACCAACGCGCGATCCTTTCCTTCTTTAATTGTTTGCTCTACTGCTTCAATTGCATCAATTTGGTAGTCTCTTAATTTAAGGTCGTAATCAAAGTCCATCGCATCAAGCTTTTGCTCTGCTTGCTGAGTGGTTTGCTTTAAATAGCCTTTTATTTCATGCGGTGAATACCAGCCTTTAAGTGCTTTACGCCTATGAGCGTTATCTCGCACATCTAAAAACCAAATACCGCTTTCTTGTTCTAATTGCTTTAAATAAGATCGCCCATTAGTAGCAAACGTAAGAGGCACTTTAAAATCGCCCCATATAGTATCTAATTCAAATGATGGGTTAGGTTCTAAATCTTTGGCATAGCGTTTTGCTTGGTCAATTGCACCGTAAACATTTTTAGCTGACTTTTTAGCCTCTACAACAGCAACAGGTGTAAGACCCATAAATAAAATATAATCAGCAGGCCCTGATTTAGTAGGCCATTCTGCAATTGCTCTATTCTCGTTTACAACTGGCCTTGCGCCTTTTGAATACTTTAGGTTAACGCTATCTACCAGCCAACCAGCGGCAGCTAACTGCTCGTCGATAAGTACACGCGTTTCACTTTCATTTAGTTGAAACGCTGACTTTTCGACTCGTTGAATTTCTTGCTGCTGTGCTTGTTTGTCTTTAGCATTAAACTGAGCCATATACATGATATTGGCTTTAACCATTTTATCTTTATACTCAGCTAGCAATGCTTCTTGCTCGGTGGCTATTTGTTCCCACGTTTGGCTATCTGCAAGCATTTGCTCAGAGCGCTTTCGCTCGGCAGCAGCTTTTTCAGCTTCGATTTGCTTTAACTGCTCTGCAATTTTTAGACGTTCGGATGACCTTTGGCGTTCAACTTCAAGTTCATGTAATTTCTCTTCAAGCTCTCTAACTTCTATAGATGGATCTTGAGGTTTAACGAATGGCGTAAATACAAACCCTTTTGCTGCTTTGCCACCATACAGCTTGTGATACCACACAGACAAAGCATGGCCTAACTGCATAGACTTTAAAGCATCTCGGTGGCTACTTGAGGTAAAATCGTGATTTGCGGTGTTACCTAATTTGCGAATAACATGGAAGGCATCTTTAATTCGTTCATCGAGCTTTAGGGTGTAATCAAGCTCTCTTAATAAATCCACTTGCTTAACATCTTGACCAAAATCAACACCAACTCGCGCAGCGACATTTTGAGCCAAGGCTTCACCTAACTGGCGCATTTTAACTAGAGTTGTATTTGGATCTGGTGCAAAACAACGTTCAGCCGTTTGAGCTAAACGAAGTAGTAATTCGTCATGGTGTTTTAAAAAATCAAAGTTACTAAAATCGCTTCCCATCTCAACAGCCTAGCTAATCCATATGTGTATCAATCGATACTACCAAAGAAAATTATTACTGTGCAAAATAAAAACTAAATAAAGCGATATTACAGCTAGTTGTAGCCTAATTAGAGCCTAATTAGAGCCTAATTATTTAATGCTATTCCAGATAGGTAACTCTTGCCAGTTTTCAGGAAAGCCCATTTCTGTTACGTCTATATTATAAGTATCAATTAAGCTGGCTAACTTTTGCTTCCAATGGTGGTTAGGACTAATTAAATCCATAAAGTAAGCACACATAACTAGTGTGTTGTATAACTGCTTCGTTGTACCACTAAAGCTATTAAGTAAAACTCTATCGCCATTTGTTGGCAGCTTCATGGTGAACGTAAAATCTCGATTGTATAAACGGCAGTGATGAGCACAGATGTTACGCACCGTAGTTATGTGGTGTAAAAAAGATGAAAGGATTGTTTCTTTTACTTTATATGAATCTGCAATATCATTTTTCAATGCTCGACGCCCTATCGCATCATAGCTTCTTGAAAGCCAACCAAAGCTCATTACTTCAGCAACAATCCAAATAGCGGGTGTTTGCTCTTTGTATTTACTGTTTTGTCTTTTTATATTTGTATCTGACGTTCGTTGAATTTCAGTACAAATATTACTAATAAAGTCCTCGTGATTAAACTTAGAAGTAAAGGCTTCAGAATCTAAGTGTGCATGTGAGCCATGCTTTTTTGCTAAATGGTATGCCCATTGAGTTCGCATAGATACTTCTATTCGCTCAATGGCGTCAAGCAGTAACAACCTTAGCTCTCTATCAAAAGAATACAGATTCAAAACTTGTTCAAACGTAGTACCAGACTTAAAAGTATGATTTTGATGATCTTCAGTAAACGCCCACCAATAAGTGCCTAGCCTGTAATAATTGATATGGCTAAGATAAAAGGCGGCTGATTTTTTATTATTAATTACTAGACCACGCTTTTCTAGAAGCTCGACTTGCTTTTCAAACGTTATGGGGGCTTTTGAGAACTGCATGAAGGTTAAATCCTTTTATCATGCTATAGAAATAATTAACCCCTCGCAGGGCGCTGAGCTTACGGGTAGCGGGAGGGGTGTTGTTACGCGTAATTATAGAGCTTAAAAGTATAATTTCAAGGCATTTGTATATTTATATATACCTTCAAATTGAAACTCCAGAGCACATAAGGGTTATCATTGGGTACAATGCTTACGTTGCACTTCTGAGTAATTAATTTTTGATGTTATAATAGTAAGTACAAGTTAAATATCCACATAAATCGTCAGAGTAAATATGTTTACCCTCTCACCGAGTGGTTACCATAACGGTTACTAAAACCAAAAAACAAGCAACAATTACACTCAAGCAATTGATTTAAAACAAAATATTTTACACATTATATATTTAAATACAAAACATAGAATAATATCATTTGAACTTTTTCGGCTAACTTGAGAAAATTCACTCAAATAAAGTACAATGCATTTATTAAAGGCTTGCGTTATTTATAACTCAAGCCTATTTATTTTTAGGTAGAGAAAAATATGCCACAAACTCGCGGAAATCTATTTATTTTATCAGCACCATCAGGGGCGGGTAAATCAAGCTTAATTAATGCATTATTAAAAAAACATGCTGATATGAAGGTATCAGTATCACACACAACTCGCTCTCCTCGTCCTGGTGAAGAGCATGGCGTGCATTATCATTTTTCGTCGACCGATGAATTTAAGGCGCTTATTGCTCGAGATGATTTTTTTGAATGGGCTCAAGTATTTGATAATTATTATGGCACATCAAAGCAAGCGATTGAGTCGCAACTCGATGCCGGTATAGATGTCTTTTTAGATATAGATTGGCAAGGTGCGCAACAAGTACGTAAAATTATGCCAAGCGTTCAAACTATTTTTATTCTGCCTCCTTCAAAAGCTGAACTTGAACAACGATTAAATAACCGAGGTCAGGACTCTGCTGAAATTATTGCTTCTCGTATGGCAAAAGCACAATCAGAAACATCACATTACAATGAATATGACTTTGTTATTGTGAATGATGATTTTGATATAGCACTTGCAGACATCGAAACGATTGTAATGGCGCAGCGTTTAACATTAAAAGCGCAAACTCTTCGCCATAAAGATTTACTAAATAGCCTCCTTAAATAGTTTAGACTTATTTAAATTAGCTTTAGACTTGTAAAACTAATAAAAATTGACCACTAGCTATTGGCGAAACTTGCTGCTTGCAGTAGACTACGCCTTTGCTTTTAAATTATTTTGGAGTGCTGAGATGGCCCGCGTAACAGTTGAAGATGCAGTAGATGCAGTTGGTAATCGTTTTGACTTAATTTTAGTTGCGGCTCGTCGTGCCCGCCAACTTGCTGTTGGTGGTAAAACTCCGCTAGTAGACCCTGAAAATGATAAACCAACAGTAGTTGCTTTACGTGAAATTGAATTAGGTTTAGTTGATAGTGCTTCAATGGACTTAATTGACCGTGAAGAACAACAACACCAAGAAGCAGCTGAATTAGCTGCGGTTGCTGCCATTGTTGGTGGTAATCAATAAATCAACCTCCCGGTTTGATTTTAGCCAACGGCGCAGTATTTCTACTATAGCCGTTGGCAATACCCTCTTTTCATCGTATATTCGTAACTTACCTAATTTGCTTCACTGGAACATTGGAGTGTGAATGTATCTTTTTGAAGGTCTTAAAAAGAAAATTTCAGAATACTTACCTGCTGCTGAAGTAGAGCTGGTACAAAAATCTTACGTGGTAGCCCGAGAGGCTCACGAAGGTCAAACGCGCTCAAGCGGCGAACCTTACATTACTCACCCTGTTGAAGTAACCCAAATTCTTGCTGGTATGCACCTTGATCATGAAACACTCATGGCTGCACTAATGCACGATGTAATTGAAGATACTGATTTTAGCCAACAAGATTTAGCCGAAATATTTGGTGAAACAGTCGCAGAACTCGTTGAAGGTGTAAGTAAGCTCGATAAGCTCAGCTTTAAAGATAAAAAAGAATTCCAAGCTGAAAACTACCGCAAAATGATTATGGCAATGACTCAGGATATTCGAGTTATTTTAATCAAGCTTGCTGATAGAACACATAATATGCGTACTTTAGGGGCACTGCGCCCAGATAAGCGCCGCAGAATAGCACGTGAAACGCTTGAGATTTACGCGCCAATAGCAAACCGCTTAGGTATTCACGATATTAAAAATGAGCTTGAAGACTTAGGTTTTCAAGCTTTATATCCTATGCGTCATCGCGCACTAAAATCAGAAGTCGCGAAAGCTCGTGGGAATCGCAAAGAAGTAATCTCAAATATCCAACATGAAATAGAAGCACGCCTTGAAGAGTCTGGCATTAAAGCGACTGTGTCTGGCCGTGAGAAACATTTATATAGTATTTATAAAAAAATGCTTAATAAAGAACTGCTATTTAACGAAGTTATGGATATTTACGCGTTTAGAATTGCTGTTGACTCTATGGATACGTGTTATCGTGTATTAGGTGTGGCTCATAGTCTTTATAAGCCTATAGAAACACGCTTTAAAGATTATATTGCTGTACCTAAAACTAATGGTTATCAATCGCTACATACTTCTTTGGTAGGTCCACACGGTATCCCTGTTGAAATTCAAATTCGTACTCACGATATGGATCAGATGGCTGATAAAGGTGTTGCTGCACATTGGATGTATAAAAAAGCTGGCGATGGGGCGGGTAATACTTCTCAACAACGTGCTCGCCAATGGATGCAAAGTTTATTGGAGCTGCAACAAAGTGCTGGTTCATCGTTTGAATTTATTGAAAACGTGAAAACTGAGCTATTCCCTGAAGAAATTTACGTATTTACGCCTGATGGTCGTATTGTTGAGCTACCTATGGGGGCAACTGCAGTCGACTTTGCTTATGCTGTTCATACTGATGTAGGTAATACATGTGTAGGTGCACGCGTAAACCGCAAGCCCCACCCTTTAAGTAAACCACTCGATACAGGGCAAACTATAGAGATAATAACAAGCTCCGGTGCCCACCCTAATGCAACTTGGCTTAACTTTATTGTTACTGGCAAAGCACGTTTAGGTGTTCGTAATTACCTAAGAAGCCAGCACCATGAAGAGGCTTTACTTTTAGGGCGTCGTTTACTCGACTCGGCACTAGGTGAAAACAAACTCGATAGCATTGCTGATGATAATATAGCAAGAGTACTTGAAGAGCATGAGCTTTCTACATTATCTGAATTACTTGTAGAAATTGGTTCAGGTAATTTAATGAGTCTTTTAATCGCTAAGCGCTTATTACAAAATGACAATAACGATTTAGCTGATATAACAAACCAGGTTAAAGCCACTATTATTGGTACTGAAGGCATGCTAGTTAATTACTCTAAGTGTTGCCGCCCTGTACCTGGTGATGCTATTACTGCCCATATTAGCCAAGGTAAAGGTCTAACTGTTCACCGTCAAGAATGTAAAAACATTCGGGGCTGGGAAAATGAACGTTCAAAATATTTAGTTGTAAAATGGGACGATAACCCAGAAAAAGAATATATTGCAGCTCTGAGAGTTGAAATTATTAATCATCAAGGGGCACTGGCTAAATTAACCAATGTTGTTGCTACAACTCAAGCCAATATTGTAGAAATTGCCACTGACGAAAAAGAAAGTAATTTATACGTGATAGATTTAGGGGTTACCGTTAAAAACCGTGTCCATGTTGCTAACATTATGCGTAAAATCCGTGTAATGCCTGATGTACAAAAAGTCTATCGTAAAAAATAAAATAGGAAACACATGAATAAAGCATTTATTTCTACCGACAAAGCACCTGCTGCTATTGGCACATATAGCCAAGCAGTTAAAGTAGGTACTGCTGTTTACTTATCTGGTCAGATTCCATTAGTTCCTGAAACGATGGAAGTTATCTCAGAAGACTTTAGCGAACAAACACACCAAGTGTTTAAAAATATTGCCGCTGTGTGTGAAGAAGCCGGCGGTCAAATACATGACCTAGTAAAAGTTAATATTTACCTTACAGACTTATCTAACTTTGCTGTAGTTAATGAAGTAATGAGCCAGTACTTTAAACAACCATACCCAGCACGTGCTGCTATTGGTGTGCGCGCATTACCAAGAGACGTGCAAGTTGAGATTGATGGCATCATGGAATTACCTTCAACTAACTAATATTATTGTGAGTTATAGCCAGCGCTATAACTCACACATCCCGCCCTCATCGAACTATTTTGTTTTCCTTGATTTCTTGACTCAAAAGTAAATTTCTAGCACTCTAGAATTATGTTAATTATACAAACTCAACTTAAGTAGTAGCAGAGGATAAACTAGTGTTTAAGCTTACTAATAATGGGAATGTTTTACTCGATGTAAGTAAGCATCCCCCTCCAAGTGCTGCATTTTTACTTGAAGCTCTCGAAAAATCAGCCTTCTGTGATTGTAAAATAGATCATGATGCTATTAATAACTTTTTTAAAAGCGGAAGTAGTGAATCTGTATTAGTTATTGCCACTAAACATAACGCTTCATTAAATGTAACTATTAGCGATGACAAAATGCTTGCCACTGGTGAACTTACAGTTGCACAAGGCGGTAAAGTCCTTGACTTGGAAGAAGCTAAAAGAGAGCTGGTAAAAGCGGGTATCGTACGCGGCTACAAACAAGTATTTTTAGAACAGCTACTACAAAAGCAATTTAAACACACACCAGGAGCCATTGTTGAAGGAGTATTAGCTAAGGGAAGGCTACCAAGTGACGGTTTAGCAACAAAGCTCATTGCAACCGTAGAAACATTGAAAGATCGTTTAAAAACACCAAAACTAAAAGAAGACGGTAGTGTTGATATGCGTGACTTTGGCAAACTTGCAAGCGTAGAACCGGGCGCAGTACTTATACGTCAAGTACCTGCTACACCAGGAAAAGAAGGCTTTACTGTTCTTGGCGATATACTCCCCGCCAAACCTGGTGACAATAAGAAGCTTGTTGCCGGTGACGGTACCGAAATATCAAAAATAAATCCCATGGAACTAGTGTCTACTATATCTGGTGTACCCGTTGAAATTAATAATGGTATGCGCGTGGATAATATTTTTACCATTCCCAATGTAGATGTCAAAAGTGGACATATCGATTTTGAGGGCAGTGTTATTGTCAGTCGCAATATAGACCCTGGAATGAAGATAAAAGCTAAAGGTGATATTACAATATTTGGTACTGTTGAGTCCGGCGAACTAACAGCAGGAGGAAACATAACAGTCAAACAAGGCATTATAGGTCATCAAAAATCTGAAGATAAATCACTGTCTTGTAGGTTAGTGTGTGAGGGGGATGTTCAGGTATCCCATTCCCAGTACTGTTACATAGAAGCCAATAGTATCTTTATCGAACGCCAAACAAGCCACTGCATTATGAAAGCGAAACACTTATTACAAGTTGGTCAAGCTGATTTCCCAAAAGGTAAAATATTCGGTGGTGAGATTTTAGATGCGACTAAACTTATTGCTGGCGAAATAGGCAATGAGTCCGGTGCTAAAATGGTCATAAACTTAGCCGCATCTGGCGCTGAAATAACGGCAGATACTGATGACTGCTTTAAAGATTTAGCTAAAATAGACCAACAACTAGATACGTTGCAATCAACACTAGAAAAAGCTGAGAAAGTTAAAGATCTTGAAAAGAAAAACCAATTAATTACTAAAATTGGTGCAACCCAATTACACTATTTCCAACAAGCTGAGCAATTAGAAAAACAACTATCGACTCTAGAGCATCATTTACATGAATTACTTAGCGATGCTAGCTTAACGGTCAATTCTGTTTTGCATTCAGGTGTAGAAATTCATATTTTTGGTAAAGTGCTAAAAACGACCCGAAACTATCCTCCGTGCAATATTAAATTGTTAAATAATAAAATAGAAATTGAGTTTAAAACACATTAAAAAATAGAATCTCTCATATTAGCGCACTCTATTTAATTAACTTTCGGTCAAATCTAGCGTAAATCACTTACTGAGTCATAAGCTTGCTTTGACCATACACCAAACTTTACTTAGCCTATATATTATTTTTGCAGCAATAGCATGGATAAGCGAGATAACCCTTTTGCTCAAGGTAAACAGAATGTATAGGGTTTAATGAATATACATTAGGTCGCAACGCCTTAATTTTGCACGTGAATGCACTACTTCATATTGATTATCTACGATAACTTTGACCATTAAAGCCATGGTATTTTCAGGACCATTGAGGTTATCTTGTCTGGATCACACATTTTTACCAATATTGTTGTCTGCACTTGTACCAAACCTAATTACAGTTATAGTTGCTATGAAAAGAATTACTTAACGCTACTTATTTGCAGAGGTTGCTGCACATAGTGTGAACTCACAACAATCGGTCTTATTCCCCGTAATTGTTACTCAATTAATAAAAGCCCCCCCCCCTGCAAAGCGCCTTTAATGAAGTTAACATAACGATTAAAAACAAACTCAACATTCAAAAGCAGAAGTAGCTTTAAAAGATAAAATTGATTAATAAAGTGGTATGAAACCCCTACATTCTATAATTAAGCAAGAAGCACGTGGGGAAATAGTCGAAACATATGACACAAAGGGTAACTACAGTATTTTTTCAGGTAATGGGGAAATCGATTGATCACCAACTGGGTGCTCTCATTAATAAAATATAAGCAATTGAAGTTATTCAATCAACACAGACGCTATGTCACTGTAAAATCCAATTAGCTGTACGGTAATGCCTTAACTGTAAAAATCTCGTATAATTATAAAAAAAGAGGATCACTATGCAGCAAACTCGCTATCAAAGAATCGAAGACGTACTTTCTCGCCGCCAAACAGACCTAACAGTGTGTCTAGAAGACGTGCACAAACACCATAACTTATCAGCAATCGTTCGCAGTGCCGATGCAGTTGGTTGCCATCATGTACACGCTGTATGGCCAGAAAAGCAAAAATGGTTAACTAATAACACATCAGGTGGCAGTAAAAACTGGCTAGAGACGCACCTGCATAGAAATATTGATGATGCCGTTACTGCAATGCGTGAACGCAATCCAGAAATACAAATATTAGCAACTCATCTATCAGAAGATGCCGTTGATTTTAGAGAAGTAGATTACACCAAGCCAACGGCTATTATTGTTGGACAAGAAAAAACAGGGATATCAGAAAAAGCCCTGGAATATGCCGATCAAAATATTATTATTCCAATGCAAGGCATGGTGCAATCGCTAAATGTTTCGGTTGCTGCTGCGCTAATATTGTTTGAAGCACAGCGTCAACGTGAGCTGGCTGGTTTATATAATAGAGATATGTTGAGCGCTGAAGTTAAACATCCACTTTACTTTGAAGGCTGCCACCCTATTATCGCAAGGCAGTGTAAACAAAAAAAATTACCTTATCCTGCACTTGATGAAAACGGCGAAATAGTCGCTGACGAGCAATTTTGGCAAGCTTTAAAACATACTTGATGGACTAAAGCTCTGTAAGTACACTTAGCCTACTCACAAATAATAAGATTGATATAATTTGTCTAAACCTAGCTTAAATCAATACCCAATTACAGAGCTCAAAGGGGTCGGCCCAAAAATGGCTGAGCGTTTGTTAAAGCTAGGTATTTTAACTGTGCAAGATATGCTTTTTCATTTGCCACTTCGCTATGAAGATCGCATTCGCTTATACGCGATTAATGAGTTGTCACTGCATAGCCATGTGAGTGTTGAAGCAACAATTGAAACAAGCCAAATTACGTTTGGCAAAAGGCGCATGCTTGTTTGCCAAATCAATGATGGTACTGGCAGACTAACATTACGATTTTTTAATTTTACCGCCGCACAAAAAAACGCATTTAGTGCTGGTAAAATAATACGTTGTTTTGGTGAGGTACGCCGTGGCCGTGTTGGCTTTGAAATGAGCCATCCTGAATACAGCATCAGCGATACCTCTAACGAGCAGCCGGTAGCGACAACATTAACGCCCGTTTATTCAACAACCGAAGGTTTAAAGCAACTATCGATTAGAGCTTTAAGCGAGCAGGCTATTGATTTACTGTGTAAATACTCAGTAGAAGAACTACTACCTTCACAGTGGCAGCCATCAAATATGCCGCTAAGTGACGCCTTATTATTACTGCACCGCCCACCAAATGATGTTGATGTAACTGCATTAGAGCAAGGTACTCACCCTGCTCAACAGCGCCTTGTATTTGAGGAGTTACTTGCTCAAAACCTCAGCTTATTAAAAGTACGAGAGCAAGGGCAACAAGTTAAAGCCGTGGCATTAAATCCGGTAAACACATTAGAAAACCAATTTTTAGAGCAACTTCCTTTTGCACCCACAAATGCGCAAAAACGCGTAGTTGCAGAAATTAAAGGTGATATGCAACACGCGTATCCAATGATGCGTTTAGTGCAAGGTGACGTTGGATCAGGTAAAACCCTAGTAGCAGCACTCAGTGCACTAACAGCTATTGCGCAGGGATTTCAAGTTGCTTTAATGGCTCCCACTGAAATTCTATCAGAGCAACATGGAGTTAATTTTACGACTTGGTTTAATCAACTAGGTATAACAGTTGCTTGGCTTGGCGGTAAAACAAAGGGAAAAGAGCGCGTAACAACACTTCAAAAGATAGCCTCTGGTGAAGCTCAAATGATTATAGGTACTCATGCCTTATTTCAAGATGAAGTTAAATTTAATAACTTAGTACTTATAGTTATTGATGAACAACATCGATTTGGTGTTCATCAGCGCTTATTATTGCGCGAAAAAGGTAAATTCGGTGATTGTTACCCTCATCAACTGGTCATGACTGCAACACCTATCCCACGTACACTTGCCATGACAGCCTATGCAGACTTAGAAACCTCTGTAATAGATGAATTACCGCCAGGACGAACACCAATTACAACTGTGGCACTTCCCGATATCCGAAGAGACGATATTATCGCCCGCGTTAAATTAGCCTGTAATGAGCAAGGTCGTCAGGTTTACTGGGTATGTACACTTATTGATGAATCTGAAGCACTCCAATGCCAAGCAGCCGAGGATAGTGCACGGCAATTAAAAGAATCATTACCGGAACTAAATGTCGGCTTAGTACATGGTCGAATGAAATCAGCTGAAAAACAAGCCATAATGAGCGAGTTCAAAGCAGGTAATATACACGTATTAGTAGCAACGACTGTTATTGAGGTTGGTGTAGATGTACCTAACGCTAGTCTAATCATTATAGAAAATCCCGAACGCCTAGGATTAGCACAGTTACATCAGTTACGAGGTCGTGTTGGTCGGGGAGCTACAGCATCCCACTGTGTACTATTATACCACGCACCACTAACTCATACGGCTCAAAAGAGACTAGCAGTATTGAGAGATAGTAATGATGGATTTGTTATAGCTGAGCGTGATTTAGAAATACGAGGCCCAGGCGAAGTACTGGGTACAAAACAAACTGGTTTAGCTGAGTTTAAAATCGCAGACTTAACGCGCGACAAACAAATACTTAATCAAGTAAGGCCAATCGCGCAGCAAATGCTAAAAAAACACCCTCAACACATAGACCCACTCATTCATAGATGGTTAGGAAACAAATCAAATTATGCACAAGCTTAGATAGATTTAATCCTATATTTAAAAAATCATACCTAGTCGCTTAAATAAGTGATCTATTTTAATATAAGAAAATCTTGTCGATAACAGTGAAAAGTTTCGTTATTAATTTGCTCTATCTCAAAATTTTTACGCTATTAGTTAGTGTCATGTTTAATCCCTAAAATTACTCAAGTATTATTTTGAATCGGTATCAGATTTAATAAACCCAAATAATAACTTAGTTTTGGAGCCTAGCTTTTACATTCCTGCAAACGTAAAAAAGCCCGAATCGTTAGATTCGGGCCCACTACAATGTGAAGTCAGTGCGCTACGCAGTAGAATGTCGTAGTACCCACAGCGGTAGAAAGTCACGTAGCAAATGCTACTTTATTGGCCGACTGAAGTATTGAGGGTTTTTGTTGTGATTTTAGCGTCGGGAGTCGCTGCG
>NZ_BADT01000009.1 GCF_000239855.1 Pseudoalteromonas sp. BSi20652
GTAAAGAGAACAACACTTATTGTTTTGGGTCTGTAGCTCAGCTGGTTAGAGCGCACCCCTGATAAGGGTGAGGTCGGTAGTTCAAATCTACTCAGACCCACCACTTCTTGTCTAATCAAGAAGATGGTTAAAACAATAAGTACCAGCATATGTGGGGCTATAGCTCAGCTGGGAGAGCGCCTGCCTTGCACGCAGGAGGTCAGCAGTTCGATCCTGCTTAGCTCCACCACTTACTTCTTAAAAATAAATATTCTTTATCGGGCATCTCAATCGCCTGAGAATAGAGTGTGTTTAATTTTGAGAGGTTTTTGTATCTC
>NZ_BADT01000008.1 GCF_000239855.1 Pseudoalteromonas sp. BSi20652
TGCCATAAGACACTCTGCTTACTTTTTACACTGCATAAAGGCTAGCCTTTAACTTCGGAAAGTGCAAAATTTAGAGTGGGTGTCATGTTAATTCTCGTTTGAGTAACTTGTTAGTTGCCTTTTGCAAACTGCCAAAAGTCTCTGTTTGCATATAAAACCCAATTTAAACTTTTTGGCACCATATAGAAATAAAGAATTTCGGTATCGCTTTGAAAAGCATTAAAGTTAGCCCAGTTTAAATCTAGCTGTTCAGTTAACCTTTTAGTTAAACCTGAATCTTTGTATATGCGTTCGAAAGACTCAAAGACAAACACAGTATCGTTATTTTGATACTCTAATAGGTTTGAGAAAACCTGATTAAATTGATCTTCAGATAACCAAGGCTTCAATTCTGAATTGGAGTTTTTAGTGATTTCCCAAAAATTAGAAGTAAGCTTTAATTCTTGGTCATTTTCAGTATCGATAATCGATTTCAAATCATCAAAATTCAACTGTGACTCCTAAGGCAACTAACAATTTTATAGTGCGCTCATTGCGCATATATCTGCCAATGTCACGCTCATGTATTCAATAATTCTTTTTAACAAATAACTTAACACATTGCTACATATAATTTTTTACTAGCACTCAAACTCTCAATAAAAGACAAAATGCGCTCGTCGCTCATTTTCTTGAATATGGGAGCAGTACAACTAAACTGTATATAAATACAGTGCCATTATTGGTGGTAATATGAAAACACGTTCTCCATTTTTAAATTATATAGCCGATTATATGTTGGTACGTCAGTATTCATTACGCACCGTAGATACTT
>NZ_BADT01000007.1 GCF_000239855.1 Pseudoalteromonas sp. BSi20652
GCTGTCTATTTTCACTTTCATTTTGTCGATATAGCTTAGCTTTTTGCGTGATTCATTATTTATAAACTGTACTTGTCTCCCCGTTTTAATGGGTGGCTTTCGCATGCATTGTTGTTGTAGTGGGCAGGTTTTACAGTCTCTTAAATAACCACAGAATCGCGTGTA
>NZ_BADT01000006.1 GCF_000239855.1 Pseudoalteromonas sp. BSi20652
GTAACTGCTTAGGTTGTTTACCTTTTGCCGCGTATGTTAAACGTTGTTGAACACTTGTATGGTCTGACTCCTCTGGGGTGTTAGCCATTTTAGCTCTAATGGGGTTTAAATCTACATAGGCCATACAAGCTGCAAGTGCTGCTTCATCTAGTAATGCTTGCGATTTAAACCTACCCTCCCAAAACCTCCCTGTGCAGTTATCTTCTTTGTTTGCTCTGCGCGCAATGTCTTCATTTAATAGCCGCATAAACCAGCTGATACTCGCTAGGCGTTCGCGATATTGTTTAACCGTTTGATTGAAAAAGATGAGCTCAACTTTACTTAGCTTTTCACCTTGTACATATTTTTGCGTTAACAATGTGCCTTTACAGAGTTTATGCCAGCGAATAACAATCGCTTTATCACTAAGCCTATTTGCCTTAATATCATCAACATACAGTACTAAGTGAGTGTGGTTACTCATTACAGCGTAAGCACATACATCAATACAAAACACCCTGGCTAATTCAAGCAGCTTATCTTCAACCCAGCCTCGTCGATGCTCGTAAGATTGACCAGTAAAACGGTCTTCCCCACATAAAAATGCACGTCGAACGCAACGCGAAATACAGTGGTAGTATTTTGTATCAACCAAACTTACTTGACGCTTTCTTGCGAT
>NZ_BADT01000005.1 GCF_000239855.1 Pseudoalteromonas sp. BSi20652
GTTCAAAGAATGCATTATAAGCTGAGTGTTAAACCAGTTTTGATTCAATAAGCTCAAGTGCTTCTTCTAAAATAGTTTCTACCGCTTTTTTAGCGCGCTCAGGATTGCGCGATTTTATGGTATCTAAAATATCAGCATGTTTTGCTACATCAGCACCTGGAACACCTTTAATGTGGTTGGTATAGCGAATGCTTACGCGCAATGCGGTGCTTATAAATTCAGTTAACTGCACAAAAAAACGATTGTTACTTGCCACTAATATGCTGGTATGAAAAGCAATATCTGCTTCAAGTGGATCGTCTAGCCCTTCATCAGCGTCAGCCATACGTGTAAGCGCGTTATCAATCTCTGCCAATTGCTCTTTAGTTGCGGTCATTGCAGCAAGTGCGGCCGCTTGTGGCTCGAGTGCAACACGGACTTGAGTAAATTCTTTTAATAATGAAAGTGATGGTTTACTGCTTAAAATCCAACGCAGTACGTCGGTATCAAACATGTTCCAGCTGCTTTCTGGGAGTACGCGAATACCTTGCTTAGGGCGTGACGAAATTAACCCTTTAGCAGAGAGCATTTTTACAGCTTCGCGAGTGGCGCTGCGGCTCACATCGTATTTAATACATAGGTCAGCTTCTGATGGTAAACCTTCACTTACTGGGTACACGCCACGCACAATAGCAAAACCTAAATCGTGAGTTAGTTGATGTGTTAAATTTTGGCGAGGTTGGCTTTTCATTGTGCAAATTTCCGAGTTCATTATTGCTTGGTTATATATCATATATCATATTAATGTACGTAAGGATATGATATAAACTTTTAATTAGCTAAATATTTTAACACAGCAATAACAACTTAGTTTGGCTCTTTATACTGTAAATGTAAGTTTATAAAGAGTTTAAATAAAATTGAAAATGCGCCGTATGGAGAGTTTAATTTGGACACCCTAGCTCAATATCATAGTATTTCTGGCAAAGTGATTTTTATTACAGGTGGTGCATCAGGCATTGGCAGAGCAATGGTTAAGTCCTTTGTAAACCAAAATGCAAAAGTAGCATTTATAGATATTGATGATAAGGCAGCGCAATCGCTTATTCGTGATTTACCCAATGCAAAACTATGGTATAGGCAAGTCGATGTAACTGACTCTCATGCACTTCAGCAATCACTTGTGGATGCATGCGCCGCTTTTGGTGCCATTAATGTATTAGTTAATAATGTAGCGAACGACCGCCGCCAAGCGAGCGAAGACGTTACAGTGCAAGACTGGGATCAGTGCTTACAAATAAACTTAAACCCTGCATTTTTTGCCTCTCAAGTTGCTATGTCTTTTATGAAAGGCGATGGAGCCGGCAGTATCATTAACTTTAGCTCTATTAACGCCATTATGGGCCAGCCACAAATGGCAGGCTATGTAACCGCAAAAGCAGGGCTAATTGGTATGACTAAGGCATTGGCTCGCGATTACGGCGAGTTTGGTATTCGCGTTAACGCTATTTTACCTGGGTGGGTTGCTACCGACCGTCAACTAGCAAGCTGGTTTACCGAAGAAGAGCAAGTTAAGTGGATGGAAGCCATGGCGCTTAAAAAGTTAGTTACCCCTGAAGATGTTGCTAATTTGGCACTCTTTTTAGCCGCCGATGAAAGCAGTATGATCACCGGGCAGAGTATTAAAATCGACGGTGGGAGGCTTTAAAGCTTGGCTACTTCATCTCTTTTTATTGCTGTTGACTGGGGCACGAGCCATTTACGTGCTTATTTGTGTGAAGTACAAGCGCAATCAACACTTAAACTATTAGCACAACGTGATGGCCCTGGTGTTGTTAAGGCGAGTCAAAATTTTGAGCAAACCCTAGTCGACACTATTACGGTATGGCAGCAAGAATATGGAAGTTTACCTATATATATTGCCGGGCAAATTACCTCAAGTATTGGCTGGCACGAAACACCTTATTTAGAATGCCCAATTAATCCCGAAGGGTTACTTAATGCAGCAGTTAGCTTTGATTGTGCTGGGCATACAATTAAAGCGTTACCTGGCACAAAGTGTACGCTACAAAATGGCTTGTTTGATGTAATGCGCGGCGAAGAGTTGCAAATTTTGGGGTTTTTAAAACAAAACCCAGAGTATCAACAAGGTAAAATATTATTATGTTTACCAGGTACACACACAAAATGGGTGCTTATAAACAACGGCGAAATCATTTGCTTTAAAACAGCCATGACCGGCGAGCTATATGATTTACTGTGCCATCAAAGTGTGCTCATCCCCAGCGACTGCGAAGATGGTTGTTTTGATTGGATAGCATTTGAGCAAGGCTGTAAGTTAACACTTGGCAGTGACAGTGGTAATTTAGCACATGGTATTTTTAGCGTGCGTACCCGTCAGCTTTCAAAGGAGTTAACACCAGTGCAAGCTAAAGCCTATTTATCAGGTGTATTAATTGGTAGTGATGTGCGCGCAGCTCGTCACGCTAGCGAATGGCAATTATTGGGTGATACTCAGGTAATTGTAATTGGCACTAAGCAGCTTAATAAGTGTTTTTCTACCGCACTAAGTCAAATAGGCGTGAACTGTGTTGAGTTTGATATTAAAGAAGCTACGTTGAGCGGCTTTAATTTTTTATATAGCCAGTAAAATTAAAGCCCCTTTATAACGGTCAGGCTATAAAGGGGCTTTACGGGAAGTAATTAAAAACCTTTAAAATCAATTGCTTTAACTATTATTTAGCGCTTTTAGTCGCTTTGCGTTGTTCAATATAATTAGTAAGCGTTGCGGTTTGCTCTTCATTTAATCGCAGTCCTAACTTGGTGCGGCGCCATAATATGTTATATGCGTTTTCAGCCCATTCTTCATTTAATAAAAAATCAACTTCTGCTGCAAATAAGTGATGACCAAAATCTTGTCCTAAATCGCTTAATTGCTTTGCGTTGCCTAAAACGTGGGTAGTACGTGTACCATAAGTACGCACAAAGCGATTTAATAGTATTTGTGGTAACCAATTATAGTGTGTTTGCAGTTGTGTTTTGAGTGCTTTTACAGAGCTAAAATCACCACCGGGTAAAGCGCTGTGCTTGGTCCATGCTTCACCCATTTGTGGATAAAAATCTTCAAGCATATTAACCGCAGCTTCTGCAAGTTTACGATAAGTAGTAATCTTACCACCAAACACACTCAGTAAAGGCGTGTTCTTACCTTCATTAGAAAGCTCTAGTTTATAGTCACGAGTAACCGCTTGTGCATTAACTGATTCGTCATCAAGCAAGGGACGTACGCCCGAAAAGGTATGCACAATGTCTTGGCGTTTAATCGGCGTTTTAAAGTAGCTATTAGTAATATCGATAAGGTAATCGATTTCTTCTTCGCTAATTTTTACATCCTGTGCGGCACCTTTGTGTTCTACATCAGTTGTGCCAATAAGTGAGAAGTCATCTTCAAACGGAATAACAAACACAATACGCTGATCTTTGTTTTGTAAAATATAAGCGTGTGGCTCATCGTGAATGCGCGGGACTACTATGTGGCTGCCTTTTACAAGGCGAATATTTTGTGGCGATTTTTCTTTAAGTGCTTCATCAAATAATTTAGCAACCCAAGGACCCGCCGCATTTACAATGCCTTTAGCTGAAATAGCATAGCGAGATTGAGTACCTTGTTGCTCAAGCGTTACTTGCCATTTACCTTGCTCACGATGCGCTTTTACACACTTAGTTTTTGTAGCAATTACAGCGCCTTTTTGTTGCGCAGCTAATGCATTTAAAATGACTAAACGAGAGTCATCAACCCATCCGTCTGCATACTCAAAACCCTTAGTAATAGAGGGTTCTAGTACGCTATGTTCGCCAAATTTAATGCTTTTTGAACTAGGCAAAGTAACGCGCTTAGCTAAGTTGTCGTACATAAACAAGCCAATACGAATCATCCAAGCTGGGCGTAAATGCTTTTGATGTGGCAATCTAAATGTCAGCGGCCACATAATGTGAGGGGCATTTTTTAAAAGCACTTCACGCTCAGCTAGTGCCTCTTTTACTAATCTAAATTCGTAATGCTCGAGGTATCGCAAACCGCCGTGTATAAGCTTAGAGCTGTTTGAAGAGGTTGCACAAGCTAAGTCAGACTGTTCGCACAAAAGTACTTTAAGTCCTCTACCTGCAGCATCTGCTGCTATGCCTGTGCCATTTACACCGCCACCGATGACTAGTAAGTCATATTCGTTATCTGCTAATTCCACCGAGCACCCTTTTTATTTGTAATATAAATAATACATATAGCATCATAAAGCTGCTGTTTTCATTTGACAATAGAAAACCCAGTTTTTTATTCGTTAAATTTTTGCGCTGATCTATTTGTAATTTAGGGCAGTAAAGCACGTATTTTTTTAACCGACTATTTAGCGAGGTTAAAAAGGTAAAGTGACTAAAGCAATTGCCTAGCCACGTCTTAATTACTGCGAGCAGTTTTTATTTGTTAAACATACTTGGGCAACACAATGCTGCCATTTTGCATAGAGATCGTTACGTTCATCGGCGCTCATGGTTGGTTCAAAACGACGGTCGCACGTCCACATTTTTGATAACTGCTCAGTTGACTCGTACACACCAGTTTGTAAGCCTGCTAAATATGCTACGCCTAAAGAGGTCGTTTCGGTCACAGTTGGGCGCTCTACGGTTGCACCTAAAATGTTTGATAAAAAGGTCATTACCCAATTGTTTTTTACCATGCCGCCATCTACACGAAGCACACTTGGGCGAAGACCATCACGCTCCATCGCTTTTTGTAAATCTTTGGTTTGGTAACCAACCGATTGCAGCGCTGCAGCAACTATGGTGCTAATCCCCGAATCGCGTGTTAGGCCTAAAATAGCGCCACGTGCATTAGGGTCCCAATAAGGCGCGCCTAAACCCGTAAACGAAGGCACTAAAAATACACCATGATCGAGCGGTACATCTTTAACCATCGACTCACTTTCGCCTGCATGACTAAGTAGCTTTAAGCCTTCAACAATCCACTGCATGGTTGCACCAGCCATAAAAATACTGCCCTCAATGGCGTAAGTTGGCTTGCCGTTTAATCTATAAGCAACAGTGGTCAATAAGCGGTTTTCTGAGGTCAGTGCTTTTTCGCCAGTATTGAGCATTAAAAAACAGCCAGTACCATATGTACTTTTAGCCATGCCTTGCTCAAAACATGCGTGGCCAACAAGCGCAGCTTGTTGATCGCCTGCAATACCACATACGCGAATTGGCGCGCCAAAAATGTCAGCACTGGTTGAGCCAAACTCATCAGCTGAATCCATTACTTCTGGCAGCATAGATTTTGGAATATCGAATAACTCTAGAAGCTCTTGATCCCATTGCTGGGTGTGAATATTAAATAACATAGTGCGCGATGCATTGGTTGCATCGGTGCGGTGTTCTTTGCCGTTAGTTAGCTGCCAAAGTAGGTAAGTGTCAACTGTACCGAAGGCGAGTTCGCCAGCAAGCGCTTGTTCGCGTGCGCCCTCGACATTATCTAAAATCCAACGAATTTTAGTGGCCGAAAAATAAGGATCGAGCAATAAGCCTGTTTTTTCGCTTATCGTTTGGCAAAGCTCATCAGTTGTTAGGCTTTCGCAATAGTCACTCGTGCGGCGGTCTTGCCAAACAATCGCGTTATAAATAGTTTTGCCTGTTTTTTTGTTCCACACTAAAGTGGTTTCGCGCTGGTTGGTGATACCAATAGCAATAATTTCTTCAGGCTTTACATCATTTTCAACGAGTACTTCGCGGCTGGTGCTAAGTACTGTTTGCCAAATATCGTTAGGATCGTGTTCAACCCAGCCATTTTGTGGAAAATGCTGCGGGAATTCTTGTTGTGCTGTACCAAAAACGTCTGCATCTTTTGTAAACAAGATGGCCCGAGAGCTTGTGGTTCCTTGATCAATTGAGAGTATGTATTTGGACATAGTTATTAATATTATTTATCTTACATATAGCTAGATTGCCTTTAACTGAGGCTAATGGCAATGATTTTTTCTTAAAATTCCTGATTAAAAAGTAAGCGTGTTTTTTAACTGTTAACTCTTTAATAAAACACGTTTTACTTTGAGGTGATTTTAAGTGCGAACACGGCTATAAAAAAATAGCCGTGTTGAGTAAGTTATTTAGCGTGTGGTTTAGCTTGCTGCCAATCCATACCGGTAGAAAAGCGATTATCAAACCCGCGCCACTGTGGTAGTGGTTTAGCGTCAACAACAGCTTGGTCGCCGTTTTGTGGTAAATCTAAGTATTCACATTGAGTGGTTATGCCTTTTACATGACAGTCCATCATCGCAAGTACAAAATGCTTGTTGGTTTCGTTAATTGTGCGCATAGACCATGATGGCTCGTAGTAATGACCAATATCTAATTCACTGCTGCTTTGTGCAATAGCAGGAGCTGGATGAGGTGCAATATTATGGCGCGCATTTTTGTAAGTAAGCATGTACTTATCTTGGCTGCCTGTCTGGTTATAAAGGTTTTTAATGCCTTCAAAACCCGAAATGTCATCTAAGTCACCGGCTACATAAAGTGATGGCACTCTAATATTTTGCATTGCTTTGGCATCAAATATAGCGTGCTGTCCGCCCCATGGTGCAAAGGCCACCATCGCTTTTATACGCGGGTCTATTTTTGGGTTTTGGTATTGCCCACCAGCGCAGCTGTTTAGTAATTGCTGTACTTTTTCAATTTGAACAGGGTCTTTCATACCCGTAAACATAGCCGTTGTTTGCTCATTAAAAGCGTAACAACCACCTATCGTATTTACAGCGCCATAGCCACCCATTGAGTAACCAATTACGCCTGCGCTTTTCTTATCTACTTGCTTGCTTGCAAAGTTGTTTTGCTCATTAAAGTAATTAATAACAAACTGCTGATCGCGTGAGCGATTTATAAGCGTGCTAAAAAAGCCAGAGAACGGCGCATTTTTAAAATCAACATCGGCATTGGTTGAGTCAGTATGATCAATAGCTACCACAATGTAACCGTGCGACGCTAAATGCTCGCCAAGGTAGTACATAATTGTACGGTAACCGGTATAACCGTGCGAAAGCACTATCACAGGGTAGTGTTCTTTATTATTAATGGCGACATCACGCATTGCATCGGCTTGCAGAGTAAACTCTTTACCTGAGCGAGTTTCATCTGTGTAGCTGCTAAGTGGCGCTTTTGCTGTATTTGCAGCCGGATACCACACTTCTACTTTTAAAGGGCGATCTTTTTGACCTTGTGTAGCGGGGTCAAATTGCGCAGGGTTAACTAAATCAAGTGTTTTCACGCCTACGTTGTAACTTCCTTTAGCTGCAAGCTCTGGCAATACTTCGCTAGTGATTGGCGGATATAGCTGCTCAGGCTCATTAGATGCAGCAACCGCTACACTCGCAGATAGACTGCACGTAGCTAACAATATGGCTTTTGAAAGCCCTTTTAATTTGTGTGTCGTTGTCATTGTGTATCCTTGTTGTGTATTTTTATTTTTAATTTTGAGCTCTGCTGATTCTACGTTACTGCTGTATTTCAGCTGCCATTGGGCTCTTAGCGTATCCATTATGTTCATAACCCGTAAGCTAGTACTCAGTGGTAATGCGCTGCTTTGTGTTTGTTTTTGTAATATACACTGCGTGACATGTGTAATTTCAAACTTAAAGCTTTCATCATCGTTAAAGTTGTATTCAAAGTATTGCGGGTCTTGGCCGTTTATGTGTAGCTCTAACGTTTGTGCACCTACAAACTGAGGGATTCGAATATAGCCAAGCTCACCATTAATACATGCTTCTGTTGGGCCATTTTGCTGTAGTGCGCTGGCAAGAGATGCAAATTGCCCGTTACCGTAATCAACTATAGCAGTGCTTCGCTCATCAACGCCGGTTGTGCTTTTATGTACAAAGGATTTGATGTGTTCAGGGGTTTTATTAAAGACTACATCAGCAATCGAAATAGGATAAATACCTAAATCGAGCAGGGCGCCACCCGCTGTTGCAGGGTTCATTAATCGATGAGTGTCGGCAAAGCTGCCAGGTAAACTAAAGTTGGCATTAACACTGTGCACATGACCAATAACACCTTCACTTAGGAGTTGTTGTAACTTTACTATGGCTGGTAAAAACCGCATCCAAACACCTTCCATTAAAAAGCAGTTTTGTTGCTTGGCAAGCTCAGTGAGGTTTTGCAATTGCTTAGCATTAACGGTAATCGGTTTTTCGCTTAGCACGTGTTTATTGTGTGTTAAGCATTGGGCGATAGTTTTAAAGTGTTGATCGTGGGTATTGGCAATATATATGGCGTCTATATTTGGGCATTGAATAAGTGCTTGATAGCTTTCATAGCCTTGAATATTGTACGGTGTGGCAAATTCTTTAGCGCGCTGCACACTCGTTGATGCAGCGCCAATAAGCTGTGCATTACTGCAATGCACAATGCTTTTAGCAAAGGTGTGAGCTATATTGCCACACCCAACAATTCCCCAATTAACCTTTGCCATACTTATTCCTTAAGTTTATTTAAAAAGACGTAATGTGTAATCCTGAACCCGCTGAACATACGTAAATATCTGCATTTAAGCTAAAGCGCTCAAAGTAATGCTTTTCTACCGCAGCTTTAATAAGAGGTACTTCAGCATCGCGACACAAACATACAATTGCGCCACCAAAACCACCCCCTGTCATACGTACTGCGCCGCGATCGCCCATCGCTTCTTTACAAATTTCAACTAAGCCATCGGTTGCAGGTACGGTTACTTCAAAGTCGTGTTTAAGTGACTGGTGTGATGCAGCCATTAATTCGCGAAGTTGCTCCATATCATTGGTTTGCAATGCAGTAGTTGCTGCAATTACACGGTCGTTTTCGCTAATTACGTGGTGTGCACGTTTATATTCATTTTCGCTTAATGTCGACTTTACTGCTTGCAGGCCAGTCATGGTGGCTTGGCGAAGTGTTTCTACACCCATTTTTACAGCAGCTTGTTCGCAGTCAATACGGCGCTGGTTGTATTCGCTATCAACCAACTTACGCGGGTAGTTAGAGTTAACAATAACAATATTTAAATCATCAGGAACTTTAACTGATTTGGTTGCTAAGTTTTCACAGTCAATTAATAGTGCATGACCACTCTCGCCTTTAGCTGAAATAAGCTGATCCATAATGCCGCATTGGCAATGCATAAAGTCGTTTTCGGCTTCTTGGCCAAATAGCGCAATTTGCTCTTCTTTTAAACCCAACTGTGCAATATGGTTAAACATACCGCCTACAGCAACTTCTAGTGCGGCCGATGACGACAAGCCACTGCCTTGCGGTAAGTTACTATCAATAAGTAGGTCAGCACCACGTAATGTATAGCCTGCTCGTTTAAGCACAAAAGCCACAGCACGAATGTAGTTACCCCATTGCGATAGACCTTCGCTGATTACCTCATCAATACTGAAGCTGTCTTGCTCGCCAGGGTAATTTAAAGAATGCACAGTGATAATATTGTCGTCGCGCTCTTTAAACATTACTTGGGTGCGAAACTCTAACGAACACGGTAAAACAAAGCCGTCGTTGTAGTCGGTAAATTCGCCAATGAGGTTTACACGCCCCGGTGCCGCAGCAATACCTTGAGCAGGCGCGCCATACAATGACAAAAATTGTTGTTGGAATTCGTTAAGCTTCATCTGCGTGTCCTGCTGTATCTTTATAATGTGTGTTACTTGCTGCTTGTAAAATAGAAGCAGCGGTTTCTGCGCTTAAATCGCGTTGGCTTTCGCCTAGCATTTCGTAGCCTACCATGTGTTTTTTAACAGTAGCAGAACGAAGTAGCGGCGGATAAAAATGTGCATGTAAGCGCCAATGCTGCTCATTAGAGCCTCTATTAGCGGGTGCATTGTGCCAACCCATTGAGTAGGGGAAGTTGCAATTAAATACGTTGTCGTACTTAGTGGTTAATACTTTAAGTGCCTGAGCGAGTGAATCGGTTTGCGCATCATTTAGCTGGCTAAAGTTTTGAATGTTATCTTTAGTCACGATCATTGTTTCAAACGGCCACGCTGCCCAAAATGGCACAATAACTAGCCAATGTTCGTTTTCAAATACAACACGTGTTTGATCTGCTTGCTCTTTTTTCGCGTAATCGGCAAGCATAGCTGTGCCATGCTTTTTATAATAGGCGAGCTGCTGGGTATCTTCGGCTTCCATTTCGGTTGATAAATGCGAGTGAGCCCATACTTGGCCGTGAGGATGAGGTTGCGAACAACCCATTATCTCGCCTTTATTTTCAAAAACTTGTACGCATTCGTACTGCTGTGCAAGCTCTGTGTAATTTTTTTTCCAGGTTTTTACTACTTCGTGCAATGCGTTTTGGCTAAGTTCTGGTAGTGTTTTATTATGCTCTGGAGAAAAACAAATTACGCGGCATTCGCCACTGGCTTCGTCGGCAATAAATAAATCACTGTCTGACTCTAAGCCTTGTAATTGCCCGCTGGCATTAGGTGTTAATGCGCCAAAGTCATTTCTAAATACGTGTGTGTATTTGTAATCAGGGTTACTGTCGCCATTTGCACGGGTATTGCTTGGGCAAAGTGGGCAGTTTTCATCGTGTTTTGGTAATACGTTTTCGTTAACGGCTTCTGTTGCGCCTAACCATGGGCGGTTATTACGATGAGGGGATACTAATACCCAACGACCCGTTAGCGGGTTTTTACGTCTGTGAGTACTTTCTAATAAAGCCATATTAACTCTCCAACCCACTTGGGTAATTAGTTTGCCAGCGCCATGTGTCATTTGTCATATCGCTAAGTGTTAGTTTTGCGTGCCAGTTAAGTGTGTTTTGCGCTTTTGTGGCATCGGCGTAATTACAGGCAATATCACCTGATCGGCGCGGCGCAATTTGATAAGGAATATCTTTATTGGCTGATGCGCTAAATGCGTTGATCATATCAAGCACAGAATAACCTTGCCCCGTACCTAGGTTATAAGCATGGAAGGCGGTATCTTTTTTATGCTGCATAAATGCCGCAACATGACCTTTTGCTAAATCTAAAACGTGTATGTAGTCGCGCACGCCTGTGCCATCTTCGGTGTCGTAGTCGTCACCAAAAATATTAACCACGTCGCGTTTGCCTACCGCAGTTTGGGCAATAAAGGGCATTAAGTTATTCGGTATACCATTGGGGCTTTCACCTAATAAACCACTTGGGTGTGCACCTACTGGGTTAAAGTAACGCAGTGCAATACCCATAAATTGACGGTTGGCATTACATACATCCTGCATGGCTTGTTCAACCATGACCTTTGTCCAACCATATGGGTTAGTTGCGCGTATAGGGTGCTTTTCGTCAATAGGTAAGTACTCGGGCTCGCCATACACAGTAGCTGATGAGCTAAATATAATGTGGTTAACGCCTGCCTCTTGCATGCTTTGTAGCATACTGAATGTGCCCGACACATTATTTTGATAATAACGCAGTGGTTGCTCAGTTGACTCGCCAACCGCTTTTAAAGCCGCAAAGTGAAAAACAGCTTCGGCTTTAGTCTGTTTTAGGGCGAGCTTAAATTGTTGCTCGTCTTGAATGTCACCTAAAATAAACTCAAACCGAGTGCCAGTAATCTTTTCGAGCTGATCAAGTACACGAGGGCTCGCATTAGATAAGTTATCGTAAATAACAGGCTCAATGCCTGCTTCATGTAATGCAATACATGTGTGGCTGCCTATGTAGCCCATACCGCCAGTAACTAAAACCTTCATGTTTTGTCTCGAAAGATTATTTATATGATAAATACTACTATTAAGGGGGTGTAAAAACAATAGTAATAATCTAAGCGAAATTCAAATAAAAGAGTAAAAAGTATTCACTCACTGGCTCGTAGTATTATTAATTAACTCTATAAAGTGATTCAACTGCGTGCCAAATTATTAGCGTTATATAAGGGGAATACGATAGCGATATAATTGACTTTAATACTGTAAATCTATTTTTTACTACTGTAGCGCAGCACACATAAAACATATAAATGAAAAAAACTATTTTAATCACAGGTGCAACAGACGGCATTAGTTTAGAAACGACAAAAATGCTACGAACCCAAGGTCACACTGTGTTACTTCATGGGCGTACCAGCAAAAGCTTAATAATGTACAAGTAATGCTAAATGAGCACTATTCTCAAGCAAGTAGTCAACGCTATATAAGTAATTTAAGTGAAATAGCACAGGTATATAATTTGGCGGATAAAATAAGTGCTGAGCATTCACAGCCTAACGCATTTATTGGTAATAAAGCGCTATCAGATAGCGCAGCTTATGCGCAAAGTAAGTTGGGTCTTACTATGTGGTCACGTTATTTTGGGCTTAAGTTAAAAGAGGCGGATCCGTTAGTTGTATCTATTAATCCAAAGTTGTTGTTGGGTAGCAAAATGGTTAAGGATGCGTACGGGTTAGATGGTGGTGATTTAAAATTAGGTGCTAATATTTTGTCGGGCTGTACTGAGTGATGAATTTAATGATACTACAGGTTTGTATTTTGATAACGATGCGCAGTATTTTTCTCCGCCGCACAAAGTTTAACACGCCCTAAAATCCAACAACGTGTTGATAAGCTGGAGGTTGTTTTAGCAAAGCTTAAACTAGTTTGACGTCGGTGAAGTATAGGTCGTTTAATGTAAGTAAGTGTCCACTGCTAACAGTGAGCTCTTACTTACAAATGTATTTTAGCTTTGTTCTGCTTGTAGTAAACAGTTGTATAGCCAATCTTTTAGTTCTGAGCGGTCATGTTTTAGTTGATGCATTTGCTCATCGCCAATTGGCGCATCTTTGAGCTCCAATGATCTTATTTCTTTATCTAGCTTATCGTACTTATCAGCTTGCTTAGCAAACTCTGTGTCGCTTTCACTTAGCTTTGTAATGGAATTTAAATGTTCAGGGAAGTCATTAGTTAATGAGTGTTTTTCGCCTAACATATTTGCTCCTTAGTAGGATATAAATGAGCTCACAAGTAAGTGAGTCGATTAATACCAATACACAATAATACGTAATCAATTTGAAGGATTGAACCAGGTGCCCACAGCGTTAAAAACTTCTGATATACGACTTCATAGATGCAGAGCAATGCATAAGCAATTGCGAAAACAACTAAATAACGAAACTTTTGCCTTGTTATCGACTCGGTTTTCTTATTTCAAAATAGACTATTTATTTAAGCGAATTGGTATGAGTGAATTATCACCTTCTCATTTAATGTATTGGGGCTGACATAATCATAATTCAACCGCTTGTATTTTAATTTGCTTTATATACTTTACAAATCACTGACACTTATTCGTGCTTGAGTTAGAATGCGTCGTGCGGAAATGCCCCGCGATAAATAACTACTTTGAGTGCTTTATTTCATGCTTTTAATGATCGATAACTACGATTCGTTTACTTATAACTTAGTGCAGTATTTTCAGCGATTAGATCAAGACGTGTTAGTTAAACGTAATGATGAGCTAAGCATTGCACAAATTAAACAGCTTAATCCAGAGCATATAGTTATCTCTCCAGGCCCTTGCTCGCCTAACGAAGCGGGTATATCGTTAAGTGTTGTTGAGCAGCTAAAAGGACAGTACCCTATTTTAGGGATTTGCTTAGGGCATCAAACTATCGCTCAAGCCTTGGGCGGTGATGTAATTCGTGCTAAAAAAGTAATGCACGGTAAAACATCACAGATAGTCCATACTAATAAAGGCATGTTTAAAGGCTTGGCTAATCCGTTAACAGTGTGTCGCTATCACTCGTTAGTAGTTAAAGCGCAAACACTACCGAAAGCGCTAGAAGTAACCGCATGGACTCAAACTGAGCAGGGTGAGTTTGACGAAATTATGGGGTTACTGCATAAAGAATTAGCAATAGAGGGTGTGCAGTTTCATCCTGAAGCTATTTTAACCGAACATGGTTTAGAATTGCTTGATAACTTTTTAACTCGCTTCTAATCTAAGAGCACTAATTATATTAAATATTTATTAATTTAATGGACGCCATGACCGAACTGAAATTACAGCAGCGTACAGCAAAAATTCTTGATCAACGAGCGCATGATCTATTGTTGGGTCATAGTTTTGCGCACCAGCAAATTGGGTTTATCCATACCTTAGATATTCAATATGGTGAGCCAATGAAGCAACGCACCTTATTAGAGGTAGAGGTTGCAGCGCAAAATGTACGTCAGCAAAGCAGTACGGCTCATCACAAATACCGGGCTCAAGCGAGTGAGCAACTCCACAAGATCATAGAAACAGCAATATTTAAACAACTCAATGACATAGATAGTGTTATCAAAAGTACCATCGGAATTGAAGACAGTGTGGCTACTATCATTGATATTTTAGCGGTTAAATCTGCTACTGTAGGGCGTTTAGAGCCACTGGTTAATGATTTAAGCTGGTTGGGTAGAGAGTTAGTAACGCTGGTTAACCTGCCTTATTATCGTAATCAGCGTAGTAAAAACACCTCCGTAAAGGTAGACAGTCCTGCATTAGCGCTACGTTATATTGGTTTAGATAATTTACAGTTAGTAATCCCTACTTTTGCGGTACGCCATTGGATGCCGCATAGCACTGAACCATTCTCATTGTTAAAGCGCAGGTTACGGGACAGTGCGATGGCAAATGCCATTGCGGCACAAAAAATTGCGCAAATAAATAATGTAAACGACGTTCATGCGTTTACACTCGGTATGCTTTTAGATGTAGGTCGAATTGCATTAGTGCGTTTGTATTTAAAAACCTTTGAACAAGTATGGCAACGCAAAGTACAGATTGCCCGCGAAGAAAATCAAAAAGATTTACATACAGCCTTATTAGAACTTCAGCCAGATCCACTTTTTTTAACTACGCTGCTTAGCAATAAATCGATAGTAGTAAGTGCCAAAGTAATAGACAAAATGGCATTTAAATATTTACCTTTTAAAGGTGTGATGCAACAGTTAGCAAATGGAGTTGATGAAGGTGATACGCCACTACCTTTAACGCAGGTTATATTAAAAGCACGATGTTACTCTCAATATTTAAATCTAAAAGAGCACCAGCTTATTGAGCCTGACGAATTAGCAACCTGGTTTTCGCATTTTAAGTTTACTAAAACGGAGCTAAAAACCCTCCAAATGAGTAATTTTACCAATTTAGCTATCCAAATTGACTAAAATATTGAAATTTTTGTTAATTTTTTAGCGACTAATCATTCATTTTCACTCTATTGTTATATTGCATCTTTAACGCTTAAAGCGTGTACGTCTCAGTGCCCATGCGGTGAATTACTTAAAACTGAGCAAAATTGGTTATGCAAATAGTTATTCACTATCTATGAAATAATATCTTTAGCCCTTTATTTTAAAGGGATACATGAAAGTTTTTAACGAGACAGATATCAGTAATTCTGAAATAATGTACGTCTGAAAATTGAACCACAAAGCAATTTTGCGCAATTATCAGGGTCCTGATCTTGCCTATAACGTTGGTTACAAATATTAACCAAACACCTATTTTAATGTTTTGTGTTGCTCACAATTAAGAGGAAATAAAATGACAGTCAATCGCGAATTATTTGATCACGTAATGGTTCCTAACTACGCACCTTCAAGCGTAATTCCTGTTCGAGGCGAAGGTTCTCGCGTATGGGATCAAGAAGGTCGAGAGTTTATCGACTTTGCTGGTGGTATTGCAGTTAACTGTCTTGGCCATTGCCACCCCGCATTAGTAAGCGCATTAAAAGAGCAAGGCGAAAAAATTTGGCATCTATCAAATGTAATGACCAATGAGCCGGCACTTCGCCTAGCTAAAAAAATGGTTGATGCTACATTTGCTGATAAAGTTTACTTTGCCAACTCTGGCGCAGAAGCAAACGAAGCAGCGCTTAAATTAGCGCGTCGTTTTGCACTTGATAAATTTGGCGCAGAAAAATCACAAATAATCGCGTTCAACAAAGGCTTTCACGGTCGTACATTTTTTACTGTAACTGTTGGCGGCCAAGCGGCATATTCAGATGGTTTTGGTCCTAAGCCTGGCGACATTGTACATTGTGATTACAACGACCTAGCTGCTTTTGAAGCGCTTATCAGCGACAAAACATGTGCTGTAATGATGGAACCTCTACAAGGTGAAGGCGGTATTGTTTCGCCAACTGACGAGTTTGCTCAACAAGTTCGCGATTTATGTACTAAACACAACGCACTACTTATTTTTGATGAAGTTCAAACAGGTGTTGGCCGTACAGGCGACTTATACGCATACCAAGGTTTAAATGTAGTACCTGATATATTAACTTCAGCAAAAGCATTAGGCGGTGGTTTCCCAATTGGCGCTATGATCACAACAACTGAAATTGCACAGCATCTTAAAGTAGGTACTCATGGTTCTACTTACGGCGGAAACCCGCTAGCGTGTGCTGTTGGAGAAGCTGCATTCGACACCGTAAATACCCCTGAAGTTCTTGCTGGCGTAAAAGAAAAAGCAGCCCTATTTAACGAGCTACTTGCAGCGGTAAACGAAAAATACAACGTATTTAGCGAAATTCGCGGTAAAGGTTTATTAATTGGCGCTGTAGTTAACGAGCAATACAAAGGTCGTGCAAAAGATTTTTTAGTAGCTGGTACTGAGCAAGGTCTTATGTCATTAATTGCGGGTGCAGATGTAATACGTTTCACTCCATCTTTAGTAATTCCTGAAGCGGATATTCGCGAAGGTATGGCACGCTTTGAAAAAGCAGTAGCAAGCGTAGTAAACGCATAAGCGACTTAAGCCAACCAATTAAGGGCAAGCACCGCTTGCCCTGCAATTCCTATTTACCGTTATTGATAAGGGAGCAAGCGGACTCATGATGATCCTTCGCCCAATCCAGCAAAATGATTACTCAGCATTACTGAAAATTGCCCACGAATCGGGCCATGGTTTTACATCTTTGCCTTTAAACGAAGAACTATTGCAAAAGAAAATAGACCATTCTGTAAGTTCATTTGCTAAGCAAACGTCACAACCTGGTGACGAAGGCTACCTGTTTGTTCTTGAAGATAGCGAAACCGGTGACGTTGTAGGAACATCTGCAATTGAAGCTGCGGTAGGGCTTGATGATGCGTTTTATCATTATCACTTAAGTAAAGTGATTCACTCTTCGCGTACACTAAACGTATACAAAGCGGTTGATATTTTAACGCTATGTAACGACTACACAGGTGCTACAGAGCTTTGCACATTGTTTTTAAAAGATGGCTATCGTAAAAATTGCAACGGTAAGCTACTTTCAAAAGCGCGTTTTATGTTTATAAAACAGCATAAAGAGCGTTTTGCGCAAACAGTAATTGCAGAAATGCGCGGTGTGTCTGACGAAAACGGCAGCAGCCCTTTTTGGCAGTGGCTTGAAGAGCACTTTTTCTCAATGGATTTTCCGACAGCCGATTACCTAACAGGTATTGGCCAAAAGGTTTTCATTGCTGAACTAATGCCTAAATACCCAATTTATGTAAATTTGCTAAGTAAAGATGCGCAAGCCGTAATAGGTAAAGTACACGACAACACACGCCCAGCAATCGAGTTATTAAAAAGCGAAGGCTTTACGTTTAATGGCTACGTAGACATTTTTGACGGCGGACCAACGGTTGAAGCAAAAGTAGATAACATTGCGACGATTCGTAATGCAAATCACTTTAACGTTGAAATTGGCGAAATGACTGGCGATACCATGGTGTTGCTAGCTAACGAAAAGCTTGAAGATTTTAGAGCAACCATTGCACCAATGACATTCGACGAGCGCGCAAAAAGCCTTATTTTATCGCAAGAAATAGCAGATGCACTGCATTTGCAAACTGGCGATATTGTTAGTGCAACCACGATTTAATTTAGGAGAAAGTATATGACTCATCCTGCACAATTTATTAATGGTCAATGGTCACAAGGCCAAGGCACAGAATTTAATTCAGTAAATCCTGCAAATAACGAGGTTATTTGGCAGGCATCATCAGCAACTGCGGCGCAAGTAGACACCGCAGTAAATGCAGCGCGCGAAGCGTTTTATGCATGGGCTGATAAAAGCTTTACTGAGCGTTTAGAAATAATTAAAGCATTTGCAGCGCAATTAAAAGAAAACAGCGAAGAGCTCGCTATTACTATTGCACAAGAAACAGGTAAGCCACTGTGGGAAACGCGCACAGAAGCGGGTGCTATGGTTGGTAAAATTGCCATTTCTGAAAAAGCATTTTTAGAGCGCACTGGCGATGTAGAAAACGCAATGCCACTTGGGCGTGCGATGATTCGCCATAAGCCACATGGTGTTGTAGCCGTATTTGGTCCGTATAACTTTCCGGGTCACTTACCTAATGGCCACATTGTGCCAGCGCTTTTAGCCGGTAACACGGTTGTGTTTAAACCGTCTGAGCTTACTCCTAAGGTTGCTGAGCTTACGCTTAAACTGTGGGAAAAAGCAGGCTTACCAGCAGGTGTAATCAACCTAGTTCAAGGTGAAGTAGAAACGGGTAAAGCCCTTGCTGCTCATAAAGGGATTGATGGCTTGTTCTTTACGGGTTCTTCGCGCACTGGTCATATTTTACATGAACAGTTTGCGGGTCAACCGGGTAAAATTTTAGCGCTAGAAATGGGGGGTAATAATCCACTTATTATTACTGACGTTGAAGACACGAAAGCGGTTGTTCACGATATTATTCAATCAGCGTTTATCTCAAGCGGCCAACGTTGTACGTGTGCACGTAAACTATTTTTACCAACAGGTAGCAAAGGCGATGTGATACTTGAGCGTTTAATCACAGCTACTAAAGCGATTAAAGTAGGCAACTACGATGATGCAGACCAGCCATTTATGGGCTCTATGATCTCATCAGCGGCAGCAGCAGGCATGGTTAAAGCGCAAAACGAGCTTGTTGAGCTTGGCGCTCAAGTATTAGTAGAGCTTGAGCACACAGCCAATACCGGCTTTGTAACACCCGGTATTATTGAGTGTACAAATATTAGTGACTTCCCGGATGAAGAGCATTTTGGACCACTTTTAAAAGTATTCCGCTTTGATGACTTTGATCAAGCTATTGATAAAGCAAACGATACAACCTTTGGTTTATCGGCTGGTTTATTAAGTGATAGTGCAGCAGATTACGACCATTTTTTACGTCGTATTCGTGCAGGTATTGTTAACTGGAACCGCCCAATTACTGGCGCATCAAGCGCAGCACCGTTTGGTGGTATTGGCGCATCGGGCAATCACAGAGCAAGCGCGTATTACGCAGCCGATTACTGTGCATACCCAGTTGCTTCAGTAGAGCTTGAAAAAGTAGCGATGCCAGCAACATTAAGTCCAGGCTTAAAAATAGATTAAGTTAATAATACTTAATTGGTATAAAAGCAGCTTCGGCTGCTTTTTTTGTAATTAGGGCGTATTGAACTTTGGTGCATGAATTTGCAGTAGACTATTTGGTTTTTAGGCAAGGCAGAGCCTATGAAGTGTGGTTATTCCCCATAAATAGGCGATAACGCAGGAGCAGTTATCGAGCCCGCTAGGTTATAAACCTCGCGCTGTGGTTTAATTGCCCCTAGATTGAACAAATTTCAATCCACAAAATTCAACACGCCCTAAGCAAAGCTAGCAATCAACAGCGCTTTCTGCTTAAATCAGCGTAAGTAATCTTATTAGGTGGTAAATATCATGGTTTTAGATAGGCAAGGGTATGATGATTTAATCATGTATCTAACTCAAAATTTAGCCCTATTTGAGAAGCCTGGCGAAATAAAACCAGGTGCCCCAACCGTAATGGAATTAATTGAAGACGTTATTGCACACAATGTGATGCTTATTTGTGAGCAACACACAAACCTTAATACAGAGCAGCGCAGCTTAATTGTGCGCGAAGTTGATGGCATAGTTTACGATTTAGAAGAAGTTCTCAGCAGCATCACCTCACAGCCGGTTACGGTTGAACAACACGCGTTTATAGACGAATTTGCAGGTTTAGTTAAAAACTTATTTGATAGCGCTGTTACGCAGTACTCTTAACATTTTTATATAGCTGCATTAGTATATTTTAATTTGCAACTGCAGCTAAGTTGCTTACAATCAAGAAAATATTTTTTTGAGATATAACAATGCAAGCAAATGTAAAATGGGTTGAAGGCGATACGTTTATTGGCCGTTCTAATTCTAACCACAATGTTGTGTTTGATGGCGGCAGCGATAGTGCAGCACCAAGCCCAATGGAAATGGTTTTAATGTCAGTTGGCTGTTGCTCATCAGTTGATGTGGTTAGTATTTTAAAAAAAGCCAAACAAGACTTTTCAGACGTACAAGTGCAACTAACTGCAGAGCGCGCCGAAACCACCCCCCGCGTATTCACTAAAATCAACTTACACTTTGTTGTTACAGGCAATAATGTGTCTGAAAAGCACCTTGCACGCGCCGTTTCACTCTCTGCTGAAAAGTATTGCTCAGTTGCATTAATGCTTGATAAAACAGTAGAAATTACGCATAGCCACGAAGTTGTGCAAGATCAGGCAAAATAACGCTTTTTCCACGAGGGAAATTCGTATAAAATCCGCAAACTTTTCATTCTGCAGGTGCAGAACCCACTAATTTATAGGTTGGTTTATTATGAACAAACCCTTCGATAAACTTAAACTACATGGCTTTAATAATTTAACCAAAAGTTTAAGCTTTAGTATTTACGATATTTGCTACGCAAAGACTGAGCAACAACGTAAAGAATATATTGAATATATCGATGAGCAGTACAGTGCAGATAGACTAACCGACATTTTAGGTGAAGTTGTTGATATTATTGGTGCTAACATTTTAAATGTAGCGCGCCAAGATTATGAACCGCAAGGCGCAAGTGTGACTATTTTGGTTTCAGAAGAACCAGTAGAAGAGCAGCAAAATTACGATGCTGACGAAGCACCAGGCCCATTACCTGATTCAGTGGTTGCGCACCTAGATAAAAGCCACATTTGTGTACACACATACCCAGAAGCTCACCCTGATGATGGTATTTGTACATTCCGTGCAGATATTGAAGTGTCTACTTGTGGCATTATTTCGCCACTTAAAGCGTTAAACTTCTTAATTCATAGCCTTGAGTCAGACGTGGTAACAATTGACTACCGCGTACGTGGTTTTACCCGCGACATAAACGGTGTTAAGCATTACATTGATCATGCTATTAGCTCGATTCAAAACTTCATGACAGAAGATACTAAAGAAGCGTACCAAATGATGGACGTGAACGTGTATCAAGAAAACCTGTTCCATACCAAAATGATGTTAAAAGAAACCGATCTAAACACATATTTATTCGGCCTTTCTACGGCAGATTTATCTGAGGGCGAAGAAGACGAAATTCGCTCAAAGCTGACCCGTGAAATGCAAGAAATATTCTATGGCCGTAACCTGCCAGATACAGAATAATAGCAACGAATTAAATTTAAAATGGCGCTCAGTGAGCGCCATTTTTGTTTGTGTTATTTAACTTACCTTAATTTTACTTAACAAGTAATAACTCGGTTTGTCGGCCATTTAAATACTGCACGCCGGCTTTATCAAAAATAGCATCTTCCTCTAGCATTATTCTTATTTCTTTATCCCACTGTTTAATAAACACAGCATTGTTAAGCTCAATTGAGTAAGCCGTATTTAAATGCAGCGGATAGTCACCATCTCCCGGTACACCTTGCTGAGAATCCCACATACCTAATGTAGTACCAGCAGCGTGGCCATGATAGCCAAGAGGATGCGTATAAATAGTGGGCTTTAAACCTTGGGCAATAGCTTTTTCGCGGGCGGTTTTTAATACCTGATTACCGGTTCTGCCTTCGCTAAATTCAGCGGTAAAAATGTCTTGCAGCTTATTACCCTTTTCAAGCGCATCAACTAGGTAAGCAGGGGCGTTTGTTTCGCCAGGTTTTAAAACATAAGCATGTTGTTGGGTATCGGTATTTAAGCGTAAGTACGTAATGCCAAAATCGACATGCAGTAAATCACCCGCTTGAATAACATTATCGGCGTAGCCATTGGTAAAGCTGTCTTCGTGGTCGAACGATTGGTTGTCGGCGCGTTGTATTGCAATACTTGGGTGAAACCATGTTTGCAGTTTTAGCTCTTTTACGCGCTCTCTAAACCACCACACTAAATCGTCGCTGGTTGTTTTACCAACCGTAATTGTTTTATCCGAAAACCCCTCTGCAATAATATGATGGGCAATAGCCACAATATGCTTATACATTTTAACTTCTTGGGGAATGCGTTGCTCTAACCACGCAACAGCAAGCGGCTCTGCCGATATTATTTTATTTTTATAAGCGCTGGGTAAGTTGGCCATTAAGGTATTGTAATCGCCCAGTACTAAGCCGTCAGCATGAGCCCAATCGGTAGACGTATTGAGTGCAATGTTACTTGGCTTGTAGCGTTCAATAATGTCATTTAATGCTTGCCATTGGTTTGGCTGTGCCTTTTTGTCCCACCCTTTTGTAAATACATTGCCTATTTTATACGGTGCAATAGCGTAGGCATCAACATTGCCTTGCTCATTTAAGGCAAAGAGTAAAATGGTGGTACGCCTTGCTGATAGCCAAGTTGCTGGCAGCATTGTTTTTAATATGGGGTCTTCGTTGTATTCGCGGCTAATAAGCAACCACATATCAATGTTGTGTTGCTTCATTAGGCTGGGCATTAATGTGTTTACCCTAAGCTCGGTTATGTTATCTATAAACGCAGCGCGTTCTTTCATCGATAAAATAGCAGGCACGCCATCGGCTTTAACAAAGGGGCTTAAAACAAGCGTAGTAAGTAAACTTACGCAAAGTAGGAGTTGTTTAGTAAAGTGCATAATTGTTTTATTTTTAGGCTAGTTAATTTATAACATGCCTGAAGAGCGACTATAAAAAAACAATTTGAGACAAACAGCACACAAAAAAGCCCAACTAACAAATTAGCCGTTTTTTTGTATATAGTGCTGTTACTTAATGATGCTGTAAATAAGCGCAAATACCGCCAATGCCAATATTAATAGGTAAAAATAAAATACCCGCACCAAAGGCCTTACAAACAGGCTTAAAGTCTACTGTGTATCGTGCAGGTTCCATTTAGAAGTGGTGTGTGCACCTGTTGTTGATGTATTTGAAAGCGTTGCATCTAAAGGTGTTGTCATGTGTGTGGCTGTTGATTACTTATAACAATAACCGCGCCGAAGGGGGGCGTTTTTAGTCCACTATTTCATGTTTTTAGCGCCTTGGAGCGGTAATTAGCTACACTAAAATAGCGGTGTAAAAGTAAACAAAGCCACTGAAATATAATTGGCAATCACTCACATGGTTTGCTATTGATAAATGTTCATAAAATGAGAGTATTGTTATATAAAAAACAGGGGAGTGTTCTTTGATAAAGTTGTTAGGTGCTTAGATATATTTTTAAAAAATATTTGCTGCTTCGATGTTGTGGTACCCGCTTTTTTTAATTCCGGCTGCTTTTGGTTTCACGCCATACCACTTTGTTAAAAGAGGTTCTTCAAAGCTAACAAAAATAAACTGGTCGACGATTATCATTCCTAGGATTATTTGGTTAACATTTATGGCGTTTTTTTACCGCTAAAAAGTCACTTGCAAACTTAATTGAACCAGTGATTTTAGGTGGCATCGTAAGTGTGCTTTTCATCGTTTAGGTATTGATAAACAAGTATTTTAATGTAGATGAGGTCATCGGCTTAACAACGGCGCTTGTTGTAAGTTGTGTATCAGTATTTTTGTTTTTTCTTGTTTCAGGACTGTCTGAGTGAAAAATCACCTAAAAAGTGCATTATAATGGGAGTTTTATTCCTTTAGAAAAAGTCCCTAAAATCTCCATATGCAATTAGCTAGGTGCCAACATGAAGAAAAATAAAAATAGCGGATATCCATATCTCAGCGAAGATCGACTCTCTTATATTTATAAATGTGTTAAGTGCAAAGCTCATATTAAAAAAGGGATTGTAGCTTGTTACAGGTGTGGGTATGAGTTCACGCGTATCGATGTTGATAAAATGATTAGAGAATATAAAGAAAACTATTCAAAAAACTGGCATGTTAAAATTTATTTTGTGCTATTTGTCGGGGCTATAATCATTCTACTGCTGGGTATAAATTAAATGGCACCTAAAAAATAACCTAAGCATGGCTGCGGCATTTACCTATATGCGTATTGAGCAACTTTAATATTAAAAGCTATCACTTGTTTTTGCTGACAACTAATAGCTAACCTCTCAACACTGCACTTACTCTTCAATCGAATTCACCACAAAATACGGATTAAAATATTTATCTTTAGAAAAGAGTAGGATCAGGTCTTTCTTTTTGACTTTTATTTAAGAAATAAAAAATCAAGAAAGCAAAAAAACAATGTCTTACCTATGATGTTACAACGGCATTTGTATGACTATGTGCAACAAGGGAATATATGGCAGATCAAGAAATAAGACGATTTATTAATGATATACAATCAAAGTTTCCAGATGTAATACCGTTAATGGATAAACACGAAGATTGGGCACTCACTTTTCGCATGGAAGAGTTCGCAAATTTAACAACGTCTGCATTCAACAAAAATAAAGAGGCTGACGCTCTAAAGTACTTGTCATACATGAGTCTAAAACTAGACTCTGCAACTCCTGCCGAACTTCATTACATAGATACCTATTACGTTGAGCACTTGTTTTGGGAAGCGACTCCCATCGGAATTGAAATGGGTTGGCCACTTGTTCCTGACAAACTTAAAAAGCTGTACTTAAATTTTCATGGCCAAGCGCCTCAAATACGTTGAGAGTAAGAGTAGGGCGTTCTTATTTGTTTTTATTTAAAAATCAAAATTTGCCTCCAAAAGTTGTTAAGTAGGAGTGATTGTTCTGAACTTCATAAGCGATTTTTATTAAACTCCGTTATACTTCTAAAAATTAAATATGCCAAATGAAGTAAATAGGCCGCTAACAGCAATGAGCACAGACATTCTTTTTCATACTATTTTTGCGCACGAAACCAGTCGAACATGGGTTGTATTTGTCCATGGCGCAGGGGGGAGTTCGGCAATTTGGTTTCGTCAGCTTAAAGCCTATAAAAAAGAATATAATGTATTGCTACTAGATCTTCGTGGTCACGGTAAATCAAATAACTTAGTACAAAATTTTGTTGATAATAATTATTCGTTTAATAATGTCTCTAAAGACATTATTGACGTGTTAGATCATAACAAAATCACCAGTGCGCACTTTGTTGGTATTTCATTGGGCACAATACTTATTCGCAATATTGCTGAAATTGCGCCGCAATATGTTTCTAGCATGGTGCTAGGTGGAGCGGTTACTCGTTTTAATACGCGCAGTAATACATTGGTTTACTTAGGCAATACCTTTAAACACTTCTTGCCTTATATGTGGCTGTATCGCTTATTTGCTTTTATTATGATGCCTAAAAAGCGCCATAAAGAGTCTCGACTTTTATTTGTTCGCGAAGCAAAGCGCTTGTGCCAAAAAGAGTTTATAAAATGGTTTAAATTAGCCATGGACGTAAACCCTTTAATGCAGTATTTCAAAGAAAAAGACATCGATATTCCCATTCTGTACATTATGGGCAAAGAAGATCATATGTTCCTTGGCCCTGTTAAAGAAATGGTTAAGCGCCATAAAAATAGCGTACTGCAAACTATTCACCATTGTGGCCATGTTTGTAATGTGGAACGCCCTGACTTATTCAATCAGCACTCGCTTGCGTTTATCGCCCAGCAAAATCGCTAAGGGTAAGAAAAAGAATAGAGTCAGATCTTTTCTCATTTCCATTTAAAAAATCACAAAATAAAGCCAGGTTTTATTTTGTTAAAATGGCATTTGTATGACTCAGTGCTGTAAGGAAAACTATGGCAAGGCAAGAAATAATATTATTTATTGATGAGATACGATCAAATTTTCCGGATGTTATCCCGCTAATGGATAAGCACGAAAGTTGGGAGCTTACTTTTCGCATGGAAGAGTTTGCAAACCTAACAACTTTTGCATTTAACGAAAATAAAGTCACCAACGCTATAAAGCATTTGCCATACATGAATCTAAAATTAGACTCTGCAAGTCCTACTGAACTTAAGTACATAGACGCCTATTACGTTGAACAATTATTTTGGAAAGCTACTCACATCGGAATTGAAATAGGTTGGCCACTCGTCCCTGATAAACTTAAAAAACTTTACTTAGATTTTCACGGCCGAAAGCCTAAAATACAGTGAAAAATAGGGGAAAGCCTCTATTCTAGTAATATTGACTTGAAGGTGCACAGAGCTAATATAGATGCTGAGGCAGCTGTTTCAGAGTCGTTAAATTGATGAGTTGATGTATAGCAAATTAATTGTTTTTCTTTCAAGATAAAACAAAAGGAATTTAATAAATGGCACTTTTATCGATTTCAGTAGGCGTTGCGTTTTTTGCAGTTGCTATTATTTGGTTTGGGTTTAGCGCTATATTCGGCCAAATGGAAAACTCAGGTTTTGCATATAGCTTTATATTGGGTATGTTCCCTGCGTTTATTGGCTTGGTTTTAATAGTGCCTAGTACGCTTTACCGAACTGTTTTTGTATTTGCCCAAAAGCCTGAGCAAACTTTAAAAGAGAAGGTTATTTTATCGCTTGGTTTGTTTATAACTTTGCTGTGCTTTAGTACGCTTATTAAGTTGATTTATACATAACAAATAACTTAAGCATTCCTAAGTATTTGCCTTTATTCTCACTGAGCAACTTTCATAGTTAAAGCTATCACTTGTCTTTTTAACAACCGATAGCTAACCACTTAAAACTGCCCTTACTCTTCTAACGCACTTACAATAAAATACGGATTTAAATACTCATCTTTGGTGTTATAAATAAGCGGGCTGCCATCAAGTTTAGTCACTTTAGCACCGGCTATTTCGGCGATGGCGTGGCCTGCTCCGGTATCCCATTCGCAAGTTGGGCCCAAGCGCGGATAAATGTCGGCGCTGCCCTCAGCCACTAAGCACAGTTTTAGTGAGCTGCCTTTAGACACCATTTCAACCTCGTCAAAGCGTTTTACAAATTCGGCTAAATCGGGTGATGGGGGCGAACGGCTGCCAACAACACGAATCAATCCTTTGTTAGGTTTAGTGGTAACTTTTAGCTCTATTCGCTCATCGCCTTTATCTCTAAATGCGCCAATGGCTTCGGCAGCTAAATACGATACACCAAGTGCGGGTGCATCAACTACGGCTAAAATAGGAATACCATTTTTAATTAGGGCGATGTTTACGGTAAATTCACCGTTCTTTTTAATAAATTCTTTAGTGCCGTCGATTGGGTCAACTAACCAGTAGCTTTTCCACGTTTGGCGGACATCCCAGCTTATGTCGGCGTTTTCTTCACTGAGAATTGGGATATCGGGTGTGAGCTGTTGAAGCCCTGCCACAATCAGTTTGTGAGCTGCTAAATCGGCGTCGGTTACTGGGCTTTCATCGGCTTTGTATTCAACGTTAAAATCTTTTTCGTAAATACCCATAATGGCTTGGCCTGCTTTGCGGGCAAGGATGAGGGTTTCTTCTAGCAATTCGGTTTGGTTCATGGGGTTAACCTATATTATGCTTTGATTTATATACGTTATCAGTTGAGTAAGCGATTGGTCTAGCTGGTTTTTCTTTTGATGAGTGGAATCACTATTTAGCTGTTTGATTAATCTGAACTTTGCTTAATTGGTTTATTATTCAAAGCTCAGATTAAAAGTGTTTTAGCGTATTTTTTATTAGGTACCGATTAGGTATTTGATACATCTGTTAGCGGCTGTGCAAAGCTGCTTGTTTGTTCGTTTTGCCCAAACCACGCTAGTTGCGAGTGCAGGGCGGCTACTTCACCAATAATGAGTAACGCAGGTGATATAATACTGTTGCGCTCAATTAAATCGGCAAGCTCTCCTAGTTGACCTGTTACTACACGCTGATTTTTACGTGTACCGTTTTCAATAATGGCAACAGGTGTGTCGGCTTTGCGACCATGTTTTAAAAGCTCGCTCTGTATGTGCGGCGATTTAATTACGCCCATGTAAATAGCAAGCGTTTGGTTTGCCTTAGCCAGTGATTGCCAATCAAGTTCTTGACCGTCTTTTTTACAGTGGCCGGTTACAAATTGAATAGCTTGTGCGTGGTCGCGATGCGTAAGCGGAATACCAGCATACGCGCTACAGCCAGCAGCAGCGGTAATACCTGGTACAATTTGATAATTTATATTATTAGCTGCTAATACTTGTACTTCTTCACCACCACGACCATAAATAAACGGATCACCGCCTTTAATGCGGCATACTTTTTTACCCTGTTTAGCAAGGTCGACCAGCATTTGGTTGGTATCGTCTTGAACAACACTATGATCACCCAAACGTTTGCCTACACAAATTAGGTCAGCATCGCGGCGTACAAGTTCCATTATTTCGTCAGACACTAAAAAGTCATAAACGACGACATCGGCTTGTTGCATAAGTTGCAGTGCTTTAAGTGTTAAAAGTTCTGGATCGCCAGGGCCCGCACCTACTACATATACTTCGCCTTCAGGTTCTGCTTTAGCATCTAACATTTGATCTAGTTGCTGCTGTGCGCCCTGTGTGTCGCCTGTTTGTACTTTACTTACAACCGATGAGTCAAAAACGCCTTCCCAAAATTGGCGGCGGTCTGAAAAATGTTTAAAGCGTTTTTTCACTTTGTTTCTAAACGCGCCTACTAGCGTAGCCAGTGGGCCTATATGTTGTGGGATTAGGGTTTCGAGCTTTTCACGTAAGCGGCGTGCCAATACCGGTGCGGTGCCTGCACTGGATATAGCAATCGTAATAGGGTCGCGGTCAACAATGGAGGGGAATATAAACGTACATTTAGGTTGGTCATCAACCACGTTTACAAACACATTACGCGCGTTGGCAAGTTCAAACACATTGTTGTTTACTTCATCGCGATCGGTTGCCGCAATAACCAGCATTTTACCATCGAGGTGCGATTCATCAAAGTAAGCATCAATAAGTGTTACTTCATTATTGTGTGCGTGTTCTTTTAATTCGTCACAAAACCAAGGTGCGACTAATGTAACGCTCGCTCTCGCTTTTAAAAACGCGCGACATTTGCGTAATGCGACCTCTCCACCGCCAACAACCAATACTGGTTTGTTGTCGAGTTTGGTAAAGATAGGTAAATACTGCACGTTTATAACACCCCTAAACAAATTCAAATAAAAAAACACGTTAAGCTAGCAAGCAGAATATAGCGGCTATCAATAAGTAAAAAATAATTAAAACCAAGTTAATATAACCAAAGGTTATAACTGCTGCTATTTTTAGACCTAAGGCTTATTTAATAAGGCTTTACACATAATTGCAAGTGAATAGTAAGCTTATAGTGTTTGGTTATGAGCTATAGCGAGTTTGGTTTAATTTGTTAATATGGAGACATATTCTATTTTGTACTTATACCAATTGCATTAAATTAGTGATCTATTATAGCGACGAGAAAATAGCTCAATAACAAGGCTAAAATTATGATACATAGTTGTTCTATATAAATAATTTTTAACGTAGTTAGTGAGTTATTTAATACGCTAAAATGATTATGTTTTTAATAAAATTGGTATTACATAAGTAACGGAGCTCTAATGACACAACACCAAAAAGATGCCGCATTAGCAGTCGCACTGATGGATTTAACAAGCTTAAACACCAGCGATACCACTAAAGATATTCAAGCGCTTGTTGATAGTATAAATCCCACGCTGGGCACGCCTGCCGCTGTATGTGTTTATAGCGACTTTGTTGATGATGCAAAAATAGCACTCGCAGCGCGTGAGCTTAACCACGTAAAAGTTGCCACGGTTACTAACTTCCCGTCAGGGGATGCACCACTGAGTGATGTAATTAACGAAACGCTCATTGCCATAGAGCGCGGCGCTGATGAGATTGACCTTGTTATCCCTTATAAAAAGCTAATAGCGGGCGATGCTCAAACGGTACTTAACTATGTAAGTGAAAGTAAAAAAGCATGTGGGTCGCGCGCGCAACTAAAAGTAATAATAGAAAGCGGTGAGCTAAAAACTGACGCACTCATAACACAGGCTACTCAATTGGCAATTGAAGGCGGTGCTGATTTTGTAAAAACCAGTACAGGTAAGGTGGCTATTAATGCGACCCTTGAATCAACAAAAATTATACTCAGTGCAATTAAAAGTACTGGTAAGCATGTTGGCTTTAAAGCTGCCGGTGGTGTTAAAACAGTGGCTGATGCCAGTGATTATTTGGCGCTTGCACGCGCGCTAATGGGTGATGATTATTTGCGATCAAATACGTTTAGGTTTGGCGCTTCAAGCTTGTTAAGTGACGTTTATACAATATTAAAAAGTAATTAAAGGAAAGATGATGAGAGCAAGAAACTCCGGCACACAAACATTGTTTAATAACCTATTTAAAGGTGCATTGGTTGTAGGAGTCGTTGGTTTTGGATTAACTGCATGTACTAACCCAAGCACACCTGCAGGTGAAGAAGGCTACGTATTCGAAAAGCCGCGTGTATTTGGTGAAGGTGGTTATCAAGGAACAATGAAAGGCCCATCTAATTACGGTATGTCGTTACTGCGAAATGAGGTGGTAAACATCGATATGCGACCTAATACATATACCGAAACATTTAGAATCTTAGCGAATGATGATTTAAATATTAAATTTGATTTTCATGCTGTTATTGCTATTGAGAGTGGCTCTGTTAAAACTGTGGTAGAGCAGTACGGCGCCGAAAATTGGTATAAACGGTTTGTACGTGAAACTTTTAGAACGTATGTGCGCGATACAGTACAAAAATACGATAGTGGCGAGCTTAAAACAAATCGTGAGAAAATTGCGAAAGAAGTGACTCTGCGCCTGCAAAGTTATTTATCGACAACGCCGTTTAAACTTGCAAATGTTGTCGTAGGCAACATTAATTACCCCGATATTGTTGCTAATGCAGTTGAGAAAAAATTAGCGGCTCAGCAGTTATTATCGGAAAAAGAAACACAAAAAGAGATTGCCAAAAAAGACGCTGAAATTAGGGTGGAAGAAGCCAAAGGGATTGCTCAAGCTCAGAAGATTATTAACGCAACACTAACAGCTAATTACATTCAACATGAAGCTATTAATGCACAAATAAAAATGGCTGAGTCACCTAATCATACAACTGTTTATATTCCTGTGGGTAATAATGGCGTGCCACTCGTTAAAGGGGCTAATTAAGGTTATGAACTTGGGTAGGTTAACTTATTGCTACCCAAGTTACTGTTATTAAAATGCTTTAAACATACTACCTAGGCTATCAAGGCCGGATTTATTGCTTTTAGCTATACACTCAGAATCATCTAAAGATTTCTTAGTGGCAGCATCAGCAAGCCCTGTTACTTCGAGTTTACTTTCTTGTTGATATTCTCGAAGCGCGATGACTGTTTTTCGGTCGTATTCCACGTCTTGCGTTTCAAATTCTTCGTAGTTAGGTTGGTTTCTCAGATAACCTAAACACACTAAGTTTAGGCGCGACATTGCTAAATCCATTTTTTCATAATGTGGCATTCTATGAGTGGGTACATCAACTGTTACAGCGGGTTTTTTTACTACTTTTGCTTGTACAGCAGCCGGTGGCGGCGCAGTGTAACCAGATGCTAAAGTGTTGTTACTGTTATAGCGATAGTAAGTATCTGGAATTTTAGTTTCTAAAAACTCAACTGCTTTAATAATTACTTCACGAAGGGCTTTTTCTTTAGGGGTATCAGACCATCCACTAATATTACCGCCAACAAGAGCGCCACCAAAGTTGGTGGCGGCTCCTGTAAAGTCAAAATCTTTACTGCCCCCTTCAACACTTGTTGCAGCTAAAATACGTGATGTGCGTGTATCTATAAGGCGTAGATCAATTGCCATGTGAGAGCCTGAAAAGCCAGCGGATACAGAGCTAAATACATCACCTATAAAGCCGCCACTGCCAACACTTGCACCAGAGCTATCGTCATCAAATTCAGTTACCGCTGCAATAACGACTATTTCAGCACCTTCAATCTCACCATAAGCGGCACCCGATGATGCACTAACGCGACCTGAGGCTGCTAGGTCTTGTTCTGATAAAACAGCATCAAGAGCTTGGCGCTCTAAAACAATAAAGCGATTTGTTGATACTAGAGCGGTAGTTAATTGATCAGCCATACCGTCGCCTATTTCTTTACGCCACCATTTTGAGTTGTTTGACTTGTCGGTAAAGCGTGCAACAGCAATTCTGGCTTTAGGACCATTATATTGCTCTTGTGCAGCTGCATTTATATCTGGTGAGTTTTGACCCGATGTAACATTGGTAGAGGTACTTTGACAAGCGCTCAGAGTGGTCGTTAATAGTGCAGTTAATAATAGTTTTTGTGGTGCTTTTAACATATGACTGTCCTTAACTAATATGCTTAAGGGAAAAGAAGTGCATTTCCTTTAATGTTTAAATTCATGTTAATTTAGTTAAATCAGTAAGTTAATGATAGTACTGGTGCGAAATGTTTAGTCACACAGGCGAAATTTATCAGGATTGTTCACGAAACTGTTTTGGGGACATATTATATTTTGCTTTAAAGCATCGGGCAAAGTAGCTTTGTGAATTAAAACCAACTTGCTGAGCTATTAAACCAATTGCAAGGTCACTATTTTTTAAAAGCTCTAGTGCAAACTCTAAGCGAATATTTCGAATGTAATCGCTTGGTGTTAGGTTGTACAAGGCTTTCATTTTTAATTGTAAAGCGCGAGGGCTAAGGTAGAGCGCTGCTGCAAATTCTTCTACGCTAAATGCTTCGTCTTGGTAATGCTCTTTTACTGTCGTTTTTACACGCTCGGTAAATACATAATCTTTACTTTGCGCCATTTGTGGGTCGAGCTGGGTTGTTTGTGATAAAGCAGGTAGTTGTTGTTTTAAATGTTGATTAAGTACTTCTCTAATCGTTAATAACCCTTGAACGCGGCTGAGTAACAGCTGCGGCTCAAAAGGTTTACTCAAATAGTCATCAGCCAGTAAGTCTAGGCCCTTTAATTTACTATGCGTATCTGCCTTTGCTGAAAGTAATAACACCGGAATATGGCTAATAGCCGTGTCGCTGCGCAGGGCTTTAATAAACTGATAGCCATCCATGACGGGCATCATTACATCACTTATTACTAGGTTGGGCATTTCACTTTTACATAAAGCCAGACCTAGCTCACCATTAATAGCGCTAATACACTCATAGTCATCAATAAAAATTGAGGTAAGTAAGTCACGCATTTCATCGTTATCTTCAATAATAAGAATTTTATTGCTTTTTACTGCACATAAATCATTGCTTTTAGATACAGCAAGAGCAGTAAGGTTAGAGGTTTCGTCTATTTGAGTTATTGGGAGTGAAACCGTAAAACAACTTCCTTTGTTAAGTTCACTTTTGAGTGAGATTGTTCCACCGTATTGTTCGGTTAATTGTTTTACTAGCGCTAAGCCAATACCACTACCATTTTGATTACCCGTATCTATGCGTGTAAATCGTTGAAAAACGGTCTCAAGGTGCTCTTTATCTATGCCAACACCAGTATCTGAGACTGTGATGATTAATGTTTGTTTTTGAGTTAACAGCTGAAGTAACACTTTGCCACTGTTTGGGGTGTATTTTTGGGCGTTACTTAATAAGTTACTGATAATAGAAATTGTATGATTTAGCTCTAATTTAATGTGAATAGTTTTTTGCGTTAAATCTTCAAATTTAAATGTAATATTTTTTTGCTCAAATAAAGGGGTAAAATCCTCAATTAATTGTTTAACTACCGGCTTTATAGCATAGGGTGTTACGTATTTCACTGCAGTACTTGGGCGCTGGCTGAGCTGTAAAAGTTGGTTTATTTGATCCAATAGCTTATAGCTATTACGTTGAATCATCGCTAGTTTTTGTTGGGTGTCTGAATCCTTATGGCTTTTTTGTAAACTCTCAAGTGGCGCTAATATTAAACTCAATGGCGTTTTAAGTTCATGGCTAACATTATCTAATAGTTGGGTTTTTAAGTTGCTAAGCTCTTTTTCTTTTAAGTTTGCTTGCTCTGCAACGTTAGCTCTATACCTTGCTGTTACAATTGACCACATTATAAATAATACGATAATAATGTAAGTGACATAGGCAACATTGTTTTTCCACCAAGGAGGGGTAACCGTAAACGCGACCATTGCTTTATCATCACTCCATTGGCTGTGTGGACCTTTAACTTTGACGATAAAGTGATAGCTTCCAGCCGGAAGTTGAGAATAGCTAACTTGCCTCTGGTTTTTGTTTGCGTACAAAAATTGTTTATCTAAACCTGCTAATTTATAGGCATACTGGTATTGCGAGGGTGGCTCTGCACTATTTAAGGCCGAGAACTTAAAACCGATAACACCATCTTGTTCTTTAAAAAAGAGTTTGTTTGTGTAGCTTATAAGTTTAGGTGCTTGAGTATTATTTTTTATATATTTTTGCGTTATTACAGGTTGGTTATAAATAAGTAAATCTGTAATGACGGGCTCGGGAGCGTGAGTTGATAGGGTTAGTTTTAATGGATTAAACTGGTTAAAGCCATTAATACCACCAAAAAATAGCTCGCCGTCACCTGCTTGAAAAGCTGCACCTAAAATAAATGAATTATGCTGTATGCCGTTTTCGGGTAAAAAATGCTGCATTTGCTGGGTTTGAGGGGCGTAACGGGTTAGGCCTTGGTTGGTACTTAGCCACAAGTAACCGCTGCTATCTTGTTTAATTGCAAAAATATTATCATTAAGCAAACCATCAAACTCTGTAATGTTTATAACTTTGTTAGTTTTTATATTTAATTTGTTTAGCCCGCCAAAAGTACCTACCCATAAAGTGTTTTTATCTTGTAAATGCAAGGATGTAACCATGTCATGCGTTAAACTGTTAGGCTTTTTAAGATCGCTTTGGTAATGAGTAAATGTTTCATCGTGTAAAGAAAGTTTATTTAACCCTGCGCGGGTTCCAGCCCATATAGCGTTGTTGTCGCTGTCATAAGTAATACTAAAAACAGTATTATTTGAAATGCTATTTTTATCTGCGGTGTATTTAAAATTTGTAGCCTGTAAAGTATCGGGATTAAATCGCGTTAATCCTTCATTGCTACCGAGCCATAAATTGCCCGTATTATCACCTGTAATTGCGTAAACACGATCACTACTGAGTTTGTGGCTTTGCACAGTAAAAGCCGAAAAATCATCATTAACTGGGTTATAAAGCAGTAAACCACCTCCATATGTGCCTATCCATATGCGCTTATTAGCATCTTCATAAAGACTAAATATATTGTTATTAGTTAAACCTGCATTATTATTTTCATCTACTTTATAATGCTTGAAGCCACTGTTAGTTTTTTTGCTAAGCCCGTCGCGCGTACCCACCCAAAGTAAGTTGTTACTGTCTTTGAGTATTGCTCTTACAAAGTCATTCGAAATAGAATCCGGGTTATTACTTTGATGCTTTTGGTGACCAAACTGAGTTTGCCTTTTATCATAGCGATGTAACCCATAGCCGTCTGTACCAATCCAAATAATGCCTTGAGGGTCTTGGTAAAGTGACAATAGGTGGTCGTTAGCTAAGCCATGTTTTAAATCTGAAGAGTGAGTAAGTTGTTGGAAATCTGTAGTAAATAAGGCTTTATTAGCTTGGTAATAAAGTCCATTGCCATAGGTACTTAACCATAAGTTCTTTTCGTCATCAAAAAGTATATCGGTTATCCACACGTTTTTGAGTTGTTCAAAGTGATGAAACTCTAATGTAATTGAGTTAAACAAACTCAGCCCTGATTTACTGCCAATAATAAATTGCCCGCTAGGTGCTTTTTTTAATTGCCAGAGTTGCTTTGGACTATTAGGTATATGTTTGAACTGATTTGTTTGTGTATTGAATTTAATAAGCCCGATGCTGCTGGCTAGCCAAAGATTTTTTTGATCATCAAAAAGCATATCTTTAAAAACAACATTTAAGTGATTCGTGCCCTGATAAGAAAATAATTCGGTAGTACCTGCGTATGTATCTAAACGAGTAAGTTGGCCTTTATCGTGACCAATCCAAATGATATGAGGGAAGTTAGAAGCAATTGACTCAATACTTTTGTTTGTTATAGCAGGGAAGGAATATTGGTTAAAAATACGGAAATTTCCTGTTTCAGTATTTAATAAGTTGAGTCCACTAGTTGTCGTAGCAAACCACATTTGATTATCTACAGTGTTTAAGCAATCTGTGATCCAGTCACCTGAAATGCTTGGTTGTGAAGGGTTGAATTTATAACGTTTAAACTCGTAGCCATCAAACCGGTTTAAACCCCCTTGTGTAGCAAACCAATGAAATCCTTTGTCATCAGTTGCACTGCAGGTAATTGAATTTTGTGATAAGCCTTGTTCATTTGTATAGGTATCTAAGTACAATGGCAGGGCAGAAGAACTGATATGAAATAATAATAAAAAGCTAATAATTTTATATTTGATGACTGTTTTTATTGCTTTCACAGACTTCCCATCTCATTGTGAGTCCCTATAATTTGGACAATCATAAACTGCTTTTTAATCAATGTTAAGATTGATTTTTTAATGCAATGCCGAGATTTTCCAATGTGGGTATCTTTTAGGCTTGTGTTAATGGCTTGCGTAAGTATAATAGGCATCCACTTTGCAGGGGCGTAGTTCCAATTGGTAGAACAGCGGTCTCCAAAACCGATGGTTGGGAGTTCGAGTCTCTCCGCCCCTGCCAGTTTTACTCAGAATTTTAGTAGTCTGAGATTAAAAACCGGTTTAGATTAAGTCTGTTTTTAAGTTTAGATTTTAATGGATTAACCTTACCGTAGTGTAGGGTTGTTGTGTCTGTAGTTAAGGTAATAATATTATGAGCACGAATGTAGAAACACCATCAAGTGCGATGGAGTCAGTAAAGTGGTTAGTAGCAATCGCGCTACTTGCAGGCGCAGTTGTTGGTAACCATATGTATGCAGATCAATCTGTACTACTACGTGCTATCGGCGTTGTTGTTGCAATAGCGGCCGGATTAGCAATTGCCTCGCAAACATTTAAGGGACGTAACTTTCTTGCTTTCGCTAAAGAAGCTCGAATTGAAGTACGCAAAGTTATTTGGCCAACGCGCCAAGAAACTATCCACACGACATTAATTGTAATGGTTGCAACAGTGATTATGGCACTTATCCTTTGGGGATTAGATGGCATTTTATTCCGCGCTGTAGGCTTTTTAACTGGATTGGAGATCTGATCCCATGTCGGATGAGAACGAGAACAAAGAAATTAAGTTACGTTGGTATGTAGTACAGGCCTTTTCTGGTTACGAAAAGCGTGTAGCACAAACGTTAACTGAACACATTAAAATCGAAGGTCTTGAAGCGAGCTTTGGTGAGATATTAGTACCAACTGAAGAAGTTGTTGAGATGCGTGCTGGTCAAAAGCGTAAATCTGAACGTAAATTTTTCCCAGGTTACGTACTAGTACAAATGGATATGAATGACGCAAGCTGGCACTTAGTGAACAGCACTGAGCGCGTAATGGGCTTTATTGGTGGAACGTCTGATCGTCCAGCTCCAATTAGCCCTAAAGAAGCTGAGCGCATTCTTAATCGCCTGCAAGAAAATGCTGAAGCACCTAAACCTGCTACATTATTTGAACCAGGTGAAGTTGTACGCGTTACAGATGGACCATTTGCAGATTTCAGTGGTGTAGTTGAAGAAGTTGACTACGAAAAGAGCCGCGTAAAAGTATCTGTACTTATTTTTGGTCGTTCTACGCCAGTTGAACTTGAATTCGGTCAAGTTGAGCAAGATAAGTAATTGATTAAAAAAGCTTCGCTAATTTTTATTTAAATTTTGGCATGAAGCTTGAAAAAGGCCGCTGATTAACTTATAATCAGCGGCCTTTTTGTATTAAGGTAAAATTTATTTTTACTGTACAAAAAGTACGAAACCAATTTTTAAACTGGGAAGCCGTTAGAGTACGCGTCCTCGCGCGCACAAGGCTGAGACCCACATAATGAGGTATTTATAATGGCTAAAAAAGTTGAAGCTCTAATCAAGCTACAAGTTGCCGCTGGTATGGCTAATCCTAGTCCTCCAGTAGGTCCTGCACTAGGTCAACACGGTGTAAACATCATGGAATTCTGTAAAGCGTTTAACGCACGTACAGAGTCTATCGAAAAAGGCGCTCCAGTTCCTGTAGTGATCTCTGTTTACGGTGACCGTTCATTTACGTTCGACATGAAAACGCCACCTGCTGCTTACTTACTTAAGAAAGCTGCTGGTATCAAGTCAGGCTCAGGCCGTCCTAACACTGATAAAGTAGGCACAGTAACTCGTGCTCAACTTGAAGAAATTGTTGAGACAAAACGAACTGACCTTACAGCTGCCGATATGGACGCAGCGGTTCGCACTATCGCAGGTTCTGCGCGTGCGATGGGCTTGAACGTAGAGGACTAAGAAATGGCTAAATTAACTAAACGTATGCGTACTATCCGCGAAAAAGTGGAAGTAACAAAAGATTACGAGATCAATGAAGCAGTTGCTCTTTTAAAAGAGTTAGCGACAGCTAAATTCGTAGAAAGTGTTGACGTTGCTGTTAACCTTGGTATCGATGCTCGTAAATCTGATCAAAACGTTCGTGGTGCTACTGTACTACCTAACGGTACTGGTCGTGACGTTCGTGTTGCTGTATTTACACAAGGCGCTAATGCAGAAGCTGCAAAAGAAGCCGGTGCTGAATTAGTAGGCATGGAAGATCTTGCTGAACTAGTTAAAAAAGGCGAGATGAACTTTGACGTTGTTGTTGCATCACCAGACGCTATGCGTGTTGTTGGTCAACTAGGTCAAATCTTAGGCCCACGTGGTCTAATGCCAAACCCTAAAACTGGTACTGTAACGCCTAACGTTGCAGAAGCAGTTAAAAATGCTAAAGCAGGTCAAGTACGTTACCGTAATGACAAAAATGGCATCATCCATACTACTATTGGTAAGGTTGATTTCACTGCAGAGCAATTACAACAAAACCTTGAAGCTCTAATTGTTGCGCTTAAGAAGGCTAAACCTTCTCAAGCTAAAGGTGTTTACTTGAAGAAAGTAACTATCTCTACAACAATGGGCGCAGGTGTTTCTGTTGACCAAAGCACTTTAAGCACAACTGTAGCTTAAATTAGTGTTTACATGGTGTGAAATTTGTACTATAATTTCGCGCCATTTTGTTGATTAATTTATTAATTTGCAAAGTAAAGAATTCGGGTTGAAGTCCATAATTTCGTTAAGCCTTTGGGTTTACGATAAATTGGGCTTCCGTCCAAGACCGTAGGTGGCTTCGGCCTTAATATTCACCTACGTAGACGGTGTAGACCCCAGATAGATTTTTCCTAATCCTTCTGGCTCTCGCCGTAAAAAGCATCTCTACCTTGTTTGGTAGGGAAGAGTAGAACCGGGGAAACCGATAATCGGTACCCCCATTAAACCAGGAGTAACACCCATGGCTTTAAATCTTCAAGGCAAAAAAGCAATAGTTGCTGAAGTCAACGAAGCAGCCAATGGTGCTCTATCTGCAGTTGTTGCAGATTCTCGTGGTGTAACAGTTGGCGCAATCACTGCCCTTCGTAAAGAAGCTCGTGCAAACGGTATTTGGATGAAAGTTGTCCGTAATACTTTAGCAAAACGTGCTCTTGAAGGAACAGATTTTGAGTGTCTTTCTGATTCATTTGTTGGTCCAAGCTTAATCGCTTTCTCATCAGAGCATCCAGGTGCTGCTGCGCGTATCTTTTCAGATTTCGCGAAAAAGAATGAGAAATTCGAGATAAAAACGGCCGCTTTTGAAGGAAATGTTGTTAATGCAGCAATGCTTGCTACATTACCTACATACGATGAAGCTGTTGCACGCTTAATGAGTGCTATGAAAGAAGCGTCTGCGGGCAAATTGTGTAAAACAATTGAAGCAGTACGTCTACAGAAAGAAGAGCAAGCTGCTTAATTTTAAGCTGTTTAATCTCACTTTCGGTGTAAAATTTATTTGGACTTAATGTCCGTTAATTATTAGGAAATTTGTAATGTCTGTATCTAAAGACCAAATCCTTGACGCAATTGCTGAAATGTCAGTAATGGACGTTGTTGCTCTTATTGAAGCAATGGAAGAAAAATTCGGCGTAACTGCTGCAGCTGCTATGGTAGCTGGTCCAGCTGCTGAAGCTGTTGAAGAGAAAACAGAATTTGACGTAATCCTTACTGGCGCTGGCGCTAACAAGGTTTCTGCAATCAAAGCTGTTCGTAGCGCAACTGGCCTTGGCCTTAAAGAAGCGAAAGCTCTTGTTGAAGCTGCTCCTACACCTGTTAAAGAAGGTGTATCTAAAGAAGAAGCTGAAGCACTTGCAAAAGATCTTACTGAAGCTGGTGCTGAAGTTGAGGTTAAGTAATTTAGCTTTTGCTAAGTTCGCTGCCTGAGAAATCAGGCAAGGGCTGGTGATTATTTAATCACCGGCCTTTTTGCGCTATAGAGTGATGCACTCTTTTAGTTCAAATAAAATCTGATTTTATCTTTACTTTCAACGCTTTATAGTTTGCTAGTGTTAAAGTGGGATCTAATTAGAACAACAGTTAAATGTTGTAAAAATCTTGGCATAGCTGCCAGTTAAGTCTGTTCTTACAAGAACAGGTCGGGTCAAAGATCAGCAAGCTGAGGAACCCCATGGCTTACTCTTATTCTGAAAAGAAACGTATCCGTAAGGATTTTGGTAAACGTCCACAAGTTTTGGATATACCTTTTTTACTGTCTACACAGTTAGAATCGTTTAAAAAATTCTTAGTGCCGGACGCTGATGGCGATCATGGTTTGGAAGCTGCCTTCCGTTCTGTGTTCCCTATTAAAAGCTACTCGGGAAATTCTGAGCTTCAATACGTAAGTTACCGTATTGGTGAGCCAGTTTTCGATGTAAAAGAATGTCAAATACGCGGTGTGACTTATTCTGCTCCACTTCGCGTGAAACTGCGTCTTGTTGTTATGGACAAAGAAGCTCCAGGCACAGTTAAAGACATTAAAGAGCAAGAAGTTTACATGGGCGAAATTCCGCTCATGACCGATACCGGTACCTTTGTTATCAATGGTACAGAGCGTGTTATCGTTTCTCAGCTACACCGTAGCCCTGGTGTATTCTTTGATAACGACCGCGGTAAAACTCATTCATCAGGTAAAGTATTATATAACGCACGCGTTATTCCTTACCGTGGTTCATGGTTAGACTTCGAATTTGATGCAAAAGACAACTTATATGTACGTATTGACCGTCGTCGTAAATTACCGGCTTCTATCATTTTACGTGCACTTGAGTACTCTAGTGAAGAAATCCTAGAAATCTTCTTCGATAACACGACGTTTGAAGTAGCTGACGGTAAAGTTCTTATGGAACTTGTACCTTCACGTTTACGTGGTGAAACTGCCGCTTTTGATATCAAGAGCGAAGACGGTGAAGTATTTGTTGAAAAAGGCCGTCGTGTTACGGCTCGTCACATCAAGAGTATTGAAAAGAAAGGCACTAATCGCCTAGAAGTTCCTCATGAGTACATTATTGGCCGTGTTATAGCTAAAAACTACGTTGATGAGTCAACGGGTGAAGTTATTGCCAGTGCGAATGATGAATTAACTCTTGAGCTAATGGCTGAGTTAGTTAAAGCCGGTTACACTAAAATTGATACGTTATATATCAATGAAGTGGACAGCGGTGCTTACATGTCAAATACATTAAACATTGACTCTTCAAGCAGCCGTTTAGAAGCACTAGTAGAAATTTATCGCATGATGCGCCCAGGCGAGCCACCGACGAAAGACGCGGCTGAAGCCTTATTCCAGAACTTGTTCTTCTCTGAAGAACGTTATGACTTATCTACTGTAGGTCGTATGAAGTTCAATAGCCGTGTTGGTTACGATACAGACACAGGTCCAGGCACATTAAGCAAAGAAGACATCGTGTCTGTTATGAAAGTATTAATTGCTATTCGTAACGGTCAAGGCGATGTTGATGATATCGATCACTTAGGCAACCGTCGTATACGTAGTGTTGGCGAAATGGCTGAGAACCAATTCCGTGTTGGTCTAGTACGTGTTGAACGTGCTGTACGTGAGCGTTTAAGCTTAGGTGACCTTGATGCGATAATGCCACAAGATCTTATTAACGCTAAGCCTATTTCGGCAGCGGTTAAAGAGTTCTTCGGCTCGTCTCAGTTATCACAGTTTATGGACCAAAATAACCCACTATCAGAAGTTACGCATAAACGTCGTATCTCTGCATTAGGTCCGGGCGGTCTAACTCGTGAACGCGCAGGCTTTGAAGTACGTGACGTTCACGTAACTCACTATGGTCGCGTATGTCCAATCGAGACTCCTGAGGGTCCAAATATCGGTCTAATTAACTCGTTGTCTACGTACGCACGTACAAATGACTACGGTTTCTTAGAAACACCTTACCGCAAAGTGGTAGACGGTGTTGTAACTGATGAAGTTGATTATTTATCAGCCATTGAAGAAGGTCAGTTTGTTATCGCACAGGCGAACTCAAACTTAACTGAAACCAATGAGTTTGTTGATGAACTTATCCCATGTCGTCACAAAGGTGAATCTACCTTTATGGGTCGCATGGACCAGCAGTATATGGATGTATCACCACAACAGGTGATCTCTGTAGCGGCAGCACTTATCCCGTTCCTAGAACATGATGATGCTAACCGTGCATTGATGGGTTCAAACATGCAACGTCAAGCAGTACCAACATTGAAAGCGGATAAGCCGTTAGTAGGTACTGGTATTGAGTTAACACTAGCGAAAGATTCTGGTGTAACTATCGTTGCTAAACGTGGTGGTGAAGTAATGTATGCTGACGCAAGTCGCATCGTTGTAAATGTACATGAAGAAGAACGCATTCCTGGTGAAGCGGGCATCGACATCTACAACTTAACCAAATACACACGTTCAAACCAAAATACATGTATTAACCAAAAACCAACGTGTATGGTTGGCGAACCGGTTACTCGTGGTGACGTGTTAGCAGATGGTCCTTCGACTGACTTAGGTGACTTAGCCCTTGGTCAAAACCTTCGCGTGGCATTTATGCCGTGGAACGGTTACAACTTCGAAGATTCAATCTTACTATCAGAGCGCGTAGTTGAAGAAGATCGTCTAACGACTATCCATATTCAAGAACTACAGTGTGTTGCCCGTGATACTAAATTAGGTCCAGAAGAGATCACTGCAGATATCCCGAATGTGGGTGAATCTGCGCTAGGCAAGCTTGATGAGTCAGGTGTTGTTTATATTGGCGCTGAAGTTAAGAGCGGCGATATCCTAGTAGGTAAAGTGACTCCTAAAGGTGAGACACAGCTTACACCTGAAGAGAAGCTTCTACGAGCTATCTTCGGCGAAAAAGCGTCTGACGTTAAAGACAGCTCTTTACGTGTACCAAACTCTGTAACTGGTACTGTAATTGACGTACAAGTTTTCACCCGTGATGGTGTTGAAAAAGACAAACGTGCGTTAGAAGTTGAAGATATGCAGCTTCGCGAAGCGAAGAAAGACTTCAACGAAGAGTTCCGTATTCTAGAAGCTGGTTTATTAGACCGCGCTCGCAAGTTACTTATTGCAGCTGACTTCGATGAAGAAAAATTAGCGTCATTGAATGCTGAAAAGTTACTTACTCAAAGCCTTGCGCAAGAAGACAAGCAAGCTGAACTTGAGCAACTAGCTGCACAGTATGATGAACTTAAAGCTGAATACGATAAAAAGTTTGAAAACAAACGTCGTAAAATTACCCAAGGTGATGACTTAGCACCAGGCGTACTTAAGATTGTTAAAGTATACCTAGCTGTTAAACGTCGAATCCAACCGGGTGATAAAATGGCGGGTCGTCACGGTAACAAAGGTGTTATCTCGACTATCGTACCAGTAGAAGATATGCCTTATGACGACAAAGGTCGTACGGTAGATATCGTATTGAACCCACTAGGTGTACCATCGCGTATGAACATCGGTCAGATCCTTGAAACACATATGGGTCTAGCTGCACGTGGTATCGGTGAACGTATTGAAGAAATGATGAAAGAGCAACGCGAGCTTCATGAGCTGCGTGATTTCATCAAGCAAGCTTACGAAATTGGTGAATCTCGCCAAGTTGTAGATATTGCTAGCTTTACTGATGACGAAATTCGTCGTCTAGCTGAAAACTTAAAAGGTGGTTTACCAATTGCTACTCCTGCATTTGATGGCGCGAAAGAAAGCGAAATCAAAGATATGCTAGAGCTTGCGGGCTACCCACGCAGTGGTCAGGTTACACTTTATGATGGCCGTACTGGCGATCAGTTTGAACGTCAAGTAACTGTTGGTTACATGTATATGCTTAAACTTAACCACTTGGTTGACGATAAGATGCACGCACGTTCAACTGGTTCTTATAGCCTTGTTACTCAGCAGCCGCTGGGTGGTAAAGCACAGTTCGGTGGCCAGCGTTTTGGTGAGATGGAAGTATGGGCACTTGAAGCTTACGGTGCTGCTTACACTCTACAAGAAATGCTAACAGTGAAATCGGATGACGTGAATGGTCGTACTAAGATGTATAAAAACATCGTTGATGGTAACCACAAGATGGAACCAGGTATGCCAGAATCGTTCAACGTATTGTTGAAAGAAATCCGTTCACTGGGTATCAACATCGAGTTGGAAGAAAATTAAGCCAATTAGATGCTGCAGTTAACGCTGCAGCATCTGTTACGGCTGAATAGAATGTAGGGACGAGATTACCCGTCCTCAAGATTAACTCCGACAGGAGAGCTAAGGTGAAAGACTTACTTAAGTTTCTGAAGCAACAAAATAAGACCGAAGAATTCGATGCAATTCGCATTGGTCTTGCTTCACCAGACATGGTTCGTTCATGGTCATACGGTGAAGTAAAGAAACCTGAGACTATTAACTACCGTACTTTCAAGCCTGAGCGCGATGGCTTATTCTGTGCCCGTATTTTCGGCCCAGTGAAAGATTATGAGTGTTTATGTGGTAAATATAAACGCCTTAAACACCGTGGTGTGATCTGTGAAAAGTGTGGCGTTGAAGTTACACTCACTAAAGTGCGACGCGATCGTATGGGTCATATTGACCTTGCGAGCCCAGTTGCACACATATGGTTTTTAAAATCATTACCGTCACGTATCGGCTTAATGCTAGATATGACGCTTCGTGATATTGAACGTGTTCTTTACTTCGAGTCATTCGTAGTAACTGAGCCAGGTATGACAACGCTTGAGCGTGGTCAATTACTTGGTGAAGAAGAATACCTTGATGCATTAGAAGAGCACGGTGATGAGTTTGAAGCTAAGATGGGTGCTGAAGCAGTTTTAGACTTGCTTCGTGAACTCGATCTTGCTCAATTAATTGCTGAGATGCGTGAAGAGTTACCAACTATTAACTCTGAAACTAAGCGTAAAAAAATCACTAAACGTCTTAAATTAATGGAATCGTTCCATCAATCAGGTAATAACCCTGAGTGGATGATCATGACAGTACTTCCAGTATTGCCACCTGATCTACGCCCATTAGTACCACTAGACGGTGGTCGTTTTGCGACATCTGATCTAAATGACCTTTACCGTCGTGTTATTAACCGTAATAACCGTCTTAAGCGTCTACTAGATTTAGCGGCACCAGACATTATTGTTCGTAACGAAAAACGTATGTTACAAGAAGCGGTAGATGCGTTACTTGATAACGGTCGTCGTGGTCGTGCAATTACAGGTTCTAACAAACGCCCTCTTAAATCTCTTGCTGATATGATCAAGGGTAAGCAAGGTCGTTTCCGTCAGAACTTACTTGGTAAGCGTGTAGATTATTCAGGCCGTTCTGTAATCACAGTTGGTCCTACACTTAAGCTTCACCAATGTGGTCTTCCTAAGAAGATGGCACTTGAGCTATTCAAACCATTTATCTATGGCAAACTAGAGCGTCGCGGCATGGCTACGACAATCAAAGCTGCTAAGAAAATGGTTGAACGTGAAGTTCCGGAAGTATGGGATGTACTTGACGAAGTAATTCGTGAACATCCAGTATTACTTAACCGTGCACCAACACTTCACCGTTTGTGTATCCAAGCGTTTGAGCCTGTGCTTATCGAAGGTAAAGCGATTCATTTGCATCCATTAGTATGTGCGGCCTACAACGCCGATTTCGATGGTGACCAAATGGCGGTACACGTACCGTTAACAATCGAAGCGCAGCTTGAAGCTCGTGCATTAATGATGTCAACAAACAACATTCTATCTCCTGCGAATGGTGAGCCAATCATCGTTCCTTCACAGGATGTTGTATTGGGTCTTTATTACATGACTCGTGACCGCATTAACGCTAAAGGCGAAGGCGCGATATTTAAAGATCCAAAAGAAGCAGAAAAAGCATACCGCAGTGGCAATGCAGACCTTCACGCAATTGTGAAAGTACGTATTAGCCAATCAGTTAAAAACGAAGACGGCGTAGTAGAAGATACTATTACTGTTATCGATACAACTGTTGGTCGTGCGATTTTGTCTCTTATTTTACCTAAAGGCATGCCGTTTGCATCAATCAACCAGCCGCTAGGTAAAAAGCAGATTTCTGGCTTATTGAATGAGTGTTACCGTCGTCTAGGTCTTAAAGATACAGTTGTGTTTGCTGACCAAGTTATGTACACCGGTTTCCATTATGCAATGAAGTCAGGTGTTTCTATCGGTATTGATGACTTAGTTATCCCACCGGTTAAAGCACAGATAATTGAATCAGCTGAAGCTGAAGTTACTGAAATCAACCAACAATTCCAATCGGGTCTTGTAACGGCTGGTGAAAAGTACAACAAAGTTATCGATATCTGGTCACGTGTAAACGAAAACTTATCACGTGAGATGATGTCTAACTTGTCGAAAGACACAGTTATTAATGCACAAGGTGAAGAAGTAGAGCAACCGTCATTTAACTCAGTGTTTATGATGGCCGACTCAGGTGCTCGTGGTAGTGCTGCACAGATTCGTCAGTTGGCGGGTATGCGTGGCCTAATGGCACGTCCAGATGGTTCAATCATCGAGACGCCAATCACAGCTAACTTCCGTGAAGGTCTAAACGTACTTCAGTACTTCATCTCAACGCATGGTGCGCGTAAAGGTCTTGCCGATACAGCACTTAAAACAGCAAACTCGGGTTACCTAACGCGTCGTCTAGTAGACGTTGCACAAGATTTGGTAATCAATGAAGATGACTGTGGCACAGAAGATGGCTTAACAATGAAACCGCTTATTGAAGGTGGTGATGTTGTAGAAGCACTTCGTGAACGTGTTCTAGGTCGTGTTGTTGCTGAAGATATTGTGATTCCAGGTACTAATACAGTGCTTGTTGAACGTAATATCATGCTAGACGAAAAACTGTGTGACCTTTTAGAAGAGCATTCAGTAGATGAAGTTCGCGTACGTTCTGTTATCACATGTGATAATGACTTTGGTGTTTGTGCTAACTGTTACGGTCGTGACCTAGCACGTGGTCATATCATCAACGCTGGTGAATCAGTGGGTGTTATCGCGGCACAGTCAATTGGTGAGCCGGGTACACAGTTAACAATGCGTACCTTCCACATCGGTGGTGCGGCATCTAGAGCGTCTGCAGAAAATAATGTACAAGTTAAAACTAATGGTACATTAAAACTTCATAACTCTAAGTACGTATTAAACACAGACGGTAAGATTGTTATTACCTCTCGTTCTACGGAAATTACTATCATTGATAGTCATGGTCGTGAGAAAGAGCGTTATAAAGTACCTTATGGTGCGGTATTAACAGTGCAAGACAATGCTGAAGTTCTAGGTAACGATATCGTTGCTACTTGGGACCCGCATAGTCACCCAATCGTTCTTGAGCATAAATCAAAAGTATCGTTCAGCGATATCGATGATTCAAATACTGAAGCACAGACTGATGAGCTAACTGGTTTAACCCGTGTAGTTGTAAAAGATCTTGCTAAAGTAAATACGAAAGAACCAAAGCTTATCATCGAAAGTGAAGAGCGCGGTCTGCAAGAAACACGTCTTCCTTCATTCACGACGATTGAAGTTATTGACGGCGTTACAGCAAACCCAGGTGACGTGTTAGCACGTATTCCGCAAGAAGGTTCGAAAACTCGTGATATCACGGGTGGTCTACCACGCGTAGCCGACTTATTTGAAGCTCGTAAGCCAAAAGAACCAGCTATATTAGCTGAAGTAACTGGTACAATTAGCTTCGGTAAAGAGACTAAAGGTAAGAAACGTTTAGTTATTACTCCAGCTGAAGGTGATCATTACGAAGAGATGATTCCTAAATGGCGTCAACTTAACGTGTTTGAAGGTGAGCAAGTGTCTAAAGGTGAAGTTATCGCCGATGGTCCTGAATCACCGCATGACATCTTGCGCCTACGTGGTGTGACTCATGTTGCTAACTATATCGTTAACGAAGTGCAAGAGGTTTACCGTTTGCAAGGCGTTAAGATCAATGACAAGCACATTGAAACAATTATCCGTCAAATGTTACGTAAATGTACCATTATGCACGGTGGTGATACTGACTTCTTAGCCGGTGAACAAATCGAAGTGGCGCGCGTTAATATCGCAAACCGTGACCTTGAAAAACAAGGTAAGATACCAGCTAAGTTTGAAATCCAGTTAATGGGTATCACAAAAGCATCACTAGCAACAGAATCTTTCATCTCTGCAGCGTCTTTCCAAGAGACAACACGTGTTCTTACAGATGCGGCAGTGAATGGTAAGAGCGATGAACTTCGCGGTCTTAAAGAAAACGTAATTGTGGGTCGTTTGATCCCAGCCGGTACCGGTTTTGCGTATCATCAAGAACGTATGGCTCGCCGTAAACAAAGCAAAGTAGTAGTAGAAGAGCAAACAGTAAGTGCAGAAGAGGCAACTCAAGCACTTACAGACGCTCTAAATGCTGATTTGTCTGGAAATCAATAAACTGTTCTTAATCAATAGATTAAGTAATCGTAAGGCAGTTATATGCTGTCTTGCGGTTAGTTTAGGTTGACAGGTTAAACTTTGCTCATTAAAATTCCGCCACCCATTTACTTGTGTGCTTAATGCAGGCTCGTAAATAAAGGGCGGATTTTTTATTTTTTTCAGTAGTAATTTTAATTTCAGGAGCTATTTAAATGGCAACTATTAACCAGCTAGTGCGTAAGCCACGCCGTAGCAAGGTTACGAAAAGTAACTCAGCTGCACTAAAAGCGTGTCCGCAAAAGCGCGGTGTATGTACTCGCGTATATACAACTACACCTAAGAAACCAAACTCGGCGTTACGTAAAGTAGCACGTGTACGTTTAACTAACGGTTTCGAAGTAACTTCATACATTGGCGGTGAAGGTCATAACCTTCAAGAGCATAGTGTAATCCTAATCCGTGGTGGTCGTGTTAAAGATTTACCAGGTGTGCGTTTTCACACTGTTCGTGGTGCACTTGACTGTGCAGGCGTTAGCGATCGTCGTCAAGCTCGTTCTAAATACGGTACAAAACGCCCTAAAGGCTAATTGTATTCCGTTAGTAAGGCCAAGCACTAAATATATATAATTATTGTTTTGGGTGATTGACTCGAAAGAGCAAACCTGAATAAACCGGAGATACAAAATGCCTAGAAGACGCGTAATCGGTCAACGTAAAATTCTTCCAGATCCTAAGTTCGGATCGGAACTTCTTGCTAAATTCGTTAACATCGTGATGTTAGACGGCAAGAAATCTACTGCTGAAAAAATTGTTTATGGTGCGCTAGACGTGGCTGCTGAGAAATCAGGCAAGTCGCACCTAGAAATCTTTGAAACTGCACTTGATAACATCCGCCCACAGGTAGAAGTTAAATCTCGCCGTGTTGGTGGTTCAACTTATCAAGTACCAGTTGAAGTACGTCCAGTTCGTCGTAACGCATTAGGTATGCGTTGGTTAGTAGACGCTGCACGTAAGCGTGGCGAAAAATCTATGGGCTTACGTTTAGCTCAAGAAATCGTTGACGCTTCTGATAATAAAGGCACTGCGGTTAAGAAACGTGAAGACGTTCACCGTATGGCTGAAGCGAATAAAGCATTCGCTCATTACCGTTGGTAATCTGTCTTTAACCTTTAAGAGGATCATATGGCACGTACAACTCCACTTGAGCGCTATCGTAATATAGGTATTGTCGCTCACGTAGATGCAGGCAAAACCACCACAACAGAACGTGTTCTGTTCTACACGGGTCTTTCTCATAAGATCGGTGAAGTACATGATGGCGCTGCAACTATGGATTGGATGGAGCAGGAACAAGAGCGTGGTATCACAATCACTTCTGCTGCAACAACGTGTTTTTGGAAAGGGATGGACGCTCAATTTGACGCCCATCGTATCAATATTATTGATACTCCAGGACACGTAGATTTCACTATCGAAGTAGAGCGCTCTTTACGCGTACTCGATGGTGCGGTAGTTGTTCTTTGTGCTTCATCTGGTGTACAGCCGCAAACTGAGACAGTTTGGCGTCAAGCGAACAAATACGAAGTTCCGAGAATGATCTTCGTAAATAAAATGGATCGCACTGGCGCTGACTTCTTAGCTGTGGTTAGCCAGGTGAAATCTCGTCTTGGAGCAACGCCTGTTCCAATTCAGTTGCCTGTAGGCGCTGAGGACGACTTTAAAGGTGTTATTGACCTTATAAAAATGAAAATGATTAACTGGAACGAAGCGGACCAGGGTATGACTTTTTCATATGAGGCAATACCGGCAGATCTTCTGGAATTAGCTGAAGAATGGCGCTCTCATTTAGTTGAAAGCGCTGCTGAAGCCTCAGAAGAACTAATGGATAAATACTTAGAAGGTGAAGAGTTAAGTGAAGCAGAAATTAAAAATGCTTTACGTCAACGAACATTAGCTAATGAGATTGTTCCAGTTACTTGTGGTAGCGCATTTAAAAACAAAGGCGTTCAAGCTGTGCTTGATGGCGTTGTTGAATATATGCCGTCACCAGAACAAGTGAAACAAATCCAAGGTATCTTAGAAAATGGTACTGAGGAAGAACGTCCAGCTAATGATAAAGCGCCGTTTGCTGCACTCGCTTTTAAGATTGCAACAGACCCGTTTGTTGGGACCTTGACTTTTTTCCGTGTTTACTCTGGTACTGTTAAACAGGGTGACACGGTATATAATCCAGTAAAAAGTAAGCGTGAGCGACTTGGCCGTATCGTACAGATGCATTCAAACTCTCGTGAAGAGATCAAAGAAGTTTTCGCAGGCGACATCGCGGCAGCTATTGGTCTTAAAGACGTAACAACAGGTGAAACACTGTGTGATCCGAATTCTATTATTACGCTTGAGCGTATGGAATTCCCAGAACCAGTAATCTCTATTGCGGTTGAGCCTCGCACTATAGCTGACCAAGATAAGATGGGTATTGCGCTGGGTAAACTAGCTGCTGAAGACCCTTCTTTTCGCGTACAAACTGACGAAGAATCAGGCCAGGTTATAATTTCTGGCATGGGTGAACTTCACCTAGATATCATCGTCGACCGTATGAAACGTGAATTCAGTGTTGAATGTAACGTTGGTAAGCCGCAGGTCTCATACCGAGAAGCTATTCGTTCAACTGTTAAGGTTGAAGGGAAGTTTATACGTCAGTCAGGTGGTCGTGGTCAATATGGTCACGTTTGGATTAAACTTGAACCGATGGATATTACGGATGATGAGTCACCAATTTACGAGTTCGTTAACGAAACCGTAGGTGGTTCTGTTCCTAAAGAGTTCGTCCCTGCGGTAGACAAAGGTATCCAAGAGCAAATGTCTCAAGGTGTACTGGCAGGCTACCCATTACTTGGCGTTAAAGCGACTTTATATGATGGTTCATTCCATGATGTAGATTCGAATGAAATGGCATTTAAAATAGCAGGTTCACTGGCAATGAGAGATGGGGCGCTTAAAGCTAACCCTGTACTACTAGAGCCAGTAATGAAGGTTGAAGTACTCACTCCTGATTCAAATATGGGTGATGTAGTTGGCGACCTAAACCGTCGTCGCGGCATAATCGAAGGCATGGAAGATGCATTAGGTGGACTTAAGCAAATTAATGCGCAAGTTCCTCTTTCTGAAATGTTTGGTTATGCAACTGCTTTACGATCTGCAACACAGGGCCGTGCCTCATACTCTATGGAGTTTGTGAAGTACGCTGAAGCCTCTAAAAATGTCGCAGATACAATAATTTCAGCTCGCGCTGTTATATAATTTTAGCTTGTCTGGCTCAATAGTGAGTCAGGCTTTAATTTCTTTATTAGGAATTTTTTAAG
>NZ_BADT01000004.1 GCF_000239855.1 Pseudoalteromonas sp. BSi20652
ATGGCAAAAGAAAAGTTTGAACGCGTAAAACCGCACGTAAACGTTGGTACAATCGGCCACGTTGACCACGGTAAAACTACACTAACTGCAGCAATCACTAACGTACTTGCAAAAGTATACGGCGGTGTTGCTAAAGATTTCGCATCAATCGACAACGCTCCAGAAGAGCGCGAACGTGGTATCACTATTTCAACGTCTCACGTTGAATACGATACTCCTTCACGTCACTACGCACACGTAGATTGTCCTGGTCACGCCGATTATGTTAAAAACATGATCACTGGTGCTGCTCAAATGGACGGCGCGATCTTAGTAGTTGCTGCGACTGATGGCCCTATGCCACAAACGCGTGAGCACATCCTTCTTTCTCGTCAAGTTGGCGTTCCTTACATCATCGTGTTCATGAACAAATGTGACATGGTAGATGACGAAGAGCTACTTGAACTAGTAGAAATGGAAGTTCGTGAACTTCTTTCAGAATACGATTTCCCAGGTGATGACTTACCTCTAAT
>NZ_BADT01000003.1 GCF_000239855.1 Pseudoalteromonas sp. BSi20652
GCTGGTTCTGCGCTTAAAGCGTTAGAAGGCGAGAAAGAGTGGGAAGATAAGATTGTTGAGCTTGCAAACGCACTTGATACTTACATCCCAGAGCCAGAGCGTGACATCGATAAGCCATTCATCATGCCTATCGAAGACGTTTTCTCAATCCAGGGTCGTGGTACAGTTGTAACTGGTCGTGTTGAAGCTGGTATCATCCGCATCAATGACGAAGTAGAAATTGTTGGTATCAATGATACAACTCGTTCTACTTGTACTGGTGTTGAAATGTTCCGTAAGCTTCTAGACGAAGGTCGTGCTGGCGAAAACATCGGCGCACTTCTACGTGGTACTAAACGTGAAGACGTTGAACGTGGTCAAGTACTAGCTAAGCCTGGTTCAATTAACCCACATACTACATTCACTTCAGAAGTATACGTACTTTCGAAAGATGAAGGTGGTCGTCATACTCCATTCTTCAAAGGTTACCGTCCACAGTTCTACTTCCGTACAACTGACGTAACTGGTGACGTACAGTTACCAGATGGCGTAGAAATGGTAATGCCTGGTGATAACATCAAGATGACAGTAACTCTAATCGCGCCAATCGCGATGGATGAAGGTCTTCGTTTTGCTATCCGTGAAGGTGGTCGTACTGTAGGTGCTGGTGTTGTAGCAACTATCGTAGCGTAATTATTAGCCTAGCTAATTATTACCAAAAAGCCCGAGCTTAGTCTCGGGTTTTTTAATGTCTAAAATAAAGTGTCATATAAAAGCGGTGTTCCTACCTTTGGCCTAAAGTAACTATCGTAGAGTAATTACTAATCTAGCTAACCTAGCTAATTATTAAGAACAGAGTTTAATCTTGGGTTTTTAATGCCTAAAATAACTTTTCACCTAAATATTTACCTCCCAACAGTTCTCATAACATATAAAAATTAATTACTAATCTAGCCGATAGGTTTGAGTCTTGATAAAGTAAAATCAAAGCCAGCTAACAGGAGCATATATGCTTAACCAAACCCTATTTAGTGCAGAGCAGGTGAGAGATAATGAAGCGCTTGCAGCTAAAAATAGCGATTGTGATTTATTTACCCTCATGGAGCGCGCAGGCGAAGCTGTATTGGAGCAATGGCAGTTATTTAACGCAGAGCATACCTTGGTGATTGTAGGCCATGGAAACAATGCTGGAGATGGTTATATTGCTGCGAGGCTTATAAAGCAATTAGGAAAAAAAGTGAGTGTATGCGCAGTTGACCCTAATAAAGCACTAACCGGTGATGCAGCAAAAGCGCAGCAGTTATGGATTGAAGCAGGTGGAGTCGTTTCTTATTTTACAAAAGATGCCCTTAATGAGTGCGATATCGTTATTGATGCGCTCCTTGGTACTGGGCTTAAAAACACAGTGCGTGATAACTTTGCGGGCATAATTAAAGCTGTAAATAACAGTGATAAGCCTGTAATAAGCATTGATATTCCATCAGGTATTGAGGCTAATACAGGGCAGCCTTTAGGATGTGCAGTACAAGCGACTTCAACCGTTACTTTTGTGGGTATTAAGCAAGGGCTCACAACGACGGCAGGTAAACAATATAGCGGTAAGTTAGTATTTGATGACTTAGCAATTGGCGATGCGTTTACTTGTATTGCTCAATCATCAGGAACCCTTGTTAATATCAATAGCTTTAAAGGAATAGCCACGCGGGCAATCAATAGTCACAAAGGAAGCCACGGTAAACTTTTATGTGTTGGTGGTAACCAAGGTACTGCAGGTGCAATTAGGTTAAGTAGTGAAGCCGCTCTTAGAGCGGGTGCTGGCATGGTTAGAGTGTATACACACGAAAGCTCAATAACGCCTATTAGTATTGGCAGACCAGAATTGATGGTAAGCAGTAATCACTTACATCAAGCGCTTGAGTGGGCAAGCTGCGTTGTTATTGGCCCAGGGCTTGGGCAAGACGAGTGGGCACAACAAGTATTCGATGAAGTAATGCAATATTGCCAAAACAATAAAATGCCATTAGTTATAGATGCAGATGCCCTTAATTTACTCGCTAAGCAAGCTTCATCATACACGTTAGAGCAATGCGTACTTACGCCACACCCAGGCGAAGCCTCTCGACTGCTAAGTGTTAGCACCAGCGACATAGAATCAGACCGTTTTAATTATGCCCGCCTTTGCGCCAAGCGCTATAACGCGACTTGTGTATTAAAAGGCGCTGGAACATTAATAGATAATGCCCAGCACACGTGGGTGTGTGAAGATGGCAACCCGGCATTGGCCGTTGGCGGCAGTGGCGATGTACTCACTGGTATTATTGGTGCCTTACTTGCTCAAGGTTTAACTATTGATGAAGCAGCACGCTATGGTGTAACCCTGCACGCTAAAGCCGGTGATATCGCAAGTGAGCGAAATGGGCAAAAGGGCACGCTACCCAGTGATCTATTCCCAATTGTAAGGGAGTTAGTAAATAAAGTGACGTGAGTTTAAGCGTCACTCAACTATTAGTGTTCGGCTTTAAATTGTGGAACGTTACTGCACCCACTAAAAAGCACACACCTACATAAAGCCAAACACTGCTCGCTATAATATTCCACGTATCGACTCGTATTAATGCAGGGATAATTATTGAGCTTCGTATGATACACAAGGTTGCAATAGCAATTAAAGCGGTTCTAGTAAGTACTATGTTACGCACTAGGCCAATTGCTGATAAGGCAAATATAGTACAGGCAAACATAAGTCCAGCTATTGCAATACTACCTAAAGGCGCAAGGAATGTACCTTGCTGTGATGATTCTATTATTTGTATTGGAGCGCGAGCAAATATAAACCAATTAGTGCCACCCCAAATACAAAGTAAATGCCATACAGCCGCTGCAGATGCAATAACTCCTGCGCTTAATAAAAATTTTGCTTTTATATTTAACAGTATTTTATCTCACTGATTATTAAGCTGTAATAAATCCCATTTTGTACCATATAGGTCTTCAAAAACCACTACGGTGCCATAGGGTTCTACTCTAGGCTCTTCGTTAAATGTAACGCCTTTAGAAAGCATTAAATTATAATCTCACCAAAAGTCATTGGTATGCAAAAATAAAAACACACGATCACCCGCTTGATTACCAATAGCGCTAATTTGTTCGGGCGTTGTGGCTTTAGCAAGCAGTAAATTAGTCCTGCTCGAATTAGCCCCATTTGAACTAGTCCCGTTTGAACTAGCCCCGTTTGAATTTGGAGGTTAAATTAATACCCAGCGTTTACCATCACCTAAGTTAGTATCCTCTACTAACTCAAAGTTGAGCTTTTGAGTCTAAAACTCAATGGCATCGCCGTAGTCCTTAACAACTAATGCAATGTTGCTTATATGCTGTTGAACGTTAGCCATGTTTGGTTTACTCCGTACTATTAAATAAATGTGATTTTTATTATATTTAGTAAGCGATCAAGTAGGGTATATGCTCGCAGTATGTAGTGTGAATTAACTTGCGAGTTCGTCTTCATCATCGTCGAGTGGATCGCCTGAGTCTCCTTTACGTTTACGCTGCTCTTGTTTAGCTTTTTGAACATTTTCGTAGGTAGGTGGCGGAATAGGCATCAATGAAATAAGCGGAAAGAATGCTAAAAACAAATAAGCCCCCTTAGACATGCTTTTACCCCACGTGACCATTTTCAGCATAACCCAAACTACGAATGATAATAACCCAGCCACAAGGGCAACAAAAATAAAGAAGGTGAATATTGTGTTATTACTTAATAAATCCATTTAATATAAATCTGAGTTATACGTAACTAAGTTATGGGTGTAAATTGAGCAATATCAATGGTTTTTCTACTAAAAAGCAAAAACCCAGCCGAAGCTGGGTTTTTATATAAGCGAGGTGCTTAAACGGTGATGTTTATTACATCATGCTGCCCACACATATAATAAACAACTGATAATTAATTAAAAAATAAAATCCATAAAGAGGGATACCCGGTTTTATACCCCTACCAATTAAGGAACTTAGTTAAACAGTTAACACTTGATGAAATAAGATGCTTATTAAACATTTCATCCTGTTTCATCATTATTCCAACACAGTGTATAAAATTGTAAGACTCATTGTCTGCATAGCCACCTAAAAACCGCTTCAGATACTAAAAGCCTTCTCAAAGGACGACTTTTAGCTGTGATTTTTGGTCATTAAGCCTTAGACGATTTCCTAATAGATCTGTTATCATACGTCCGTTCAAGTTAACAAAGCTGATAAGCTGTTTAGCAAAAAGAGATACCATTTGCTAGTAGAATTATAACCTGCAACACAAGTAATTTATGAGGGGTAGTTTACATAACTTGCTTAACTTGAATATCAGATTCGATTGTTGTTTCTATTAAGAATTAATATTTTTTGGACATGTATACATACAATGAGACAACAAGGGAGTCAGTTCCAGTCCACCCCCAATATTATAATTCGACTAATTATGGAGAGCAGATTAACTGTTGGGATGTTTGTGTATAAATTTAAAAATATGTCCTAAAAGCATACGGTGAACTTGTTTTCGGTTAACGCCTTCTCGGTCTTTACACAAAGATATCCCTCTCGCTTTATGTTGATGTTCACATTCACCTAAGTAAACAAAGTGACCTTCATTTTGATCCAATGTTACAAGTTCTGCCTTTGGCATATACGAGGCGTAATACTTTGCATGGTGCTCAAAATGAAGAAAGTCGTTATTCTTGGAACCCACAATCAGAGCTGGTGTGGTAGCGTTTTTAAGACTATCAATCGTTGCCGCTGGACCTAATGCGGGATCCAACATGATGATGCGAGAGATCCGTTTATCTTGGCCGAACAATGCCTTTTTATTTTTTGGCAATTGTGTTTGACTTAGCCCTTTTTTGGCATACGTACACCCCAAATCACCTTTGGACTTGTCAGAGCCACAATACTTATCCATTTGTTGGAAATTCATACTGACTCCTGCAAGAGCAGCGGCCGTTTGTCCGCCAGAAGAATGTCCGATAACCACGATATTAAGGTCTTGATCTTTATTAAAAGATGGTAAAACTTTATCAAACGAGTCGATAACATATGAAATATCTTCAGTGCGTTGCCAAAAACGTGTAACCGTTGACGGGTCAATGTTGTTTTGCCCGTACCGCCATGATTCTCCAAAATGATTCATTCCAATTACCGTCCAACCACTTGCTGCCAACGGATACGCTATCCAGCTATAATCAAGTGCTGAGCCCATAGCGCCGTGGGACAAAATAACAATGTTTTTTATCTGATTGTTGCCTTTTGATTGCTGGCCACCTTTGTACCAAAGATCTAACTTAATTGGACGCTGAGCCACTTTGTTTTGAATATCTATGAGTATTTTTGTGATTTTGGGTTGTGCGTTTTCGTGCGAAGGTGGCTGAACATTTGCCATCGCTCCAAGGCTCACAACAATTGCGAGAAACCCGAAAAACATTAATTTACATAGTGACGTAAGCGATTTATTTGTTTTTATCATTTTATAACTACTCCTTAACTTTGACGATAAGTGGATTTTACCTATCCACTAAACACTTGCTGTGCAGAAAGTGCGAAATTTCCTTTTTAATCATCAAATTGCCTAACGCTCTAACAAAGCAACGTAAATGTGAGTGATTAAATCTTGAGGTGGCGTCAGTGTTACGTCATTTACATAATGTTGTACTAACGCTGAATCTCTTAATTGATAATCGTGTTTGCTGAACCAGCTTGCATAAATATTTAATATTGTTTGCCACATAGTGTGATAGGGGCCTTTATGTTCAAAACGTACCCACAAACCTTCAGGCATAACATAAGGAACTAATTTTTCACTTTTTTTATCCGTAAAATTTGTCTCTTCAGGTTCTGAAATTCCTGCAAAAAACCGGCTTTGTGACTGTTCGATACGCCATGGGTTGTCGATTGATACCCCAATTAATTGGTGATATTCAAAATCAAAACCGTCAGTGAGGTTTAGTTCCTGTGCGACTTCTTGATAGAGCTGTTGAGCAATTGCAAAATAAGACTGATTTTCAAATCCCTGTCCGTACAAACCCATGATAGTTTTTTCGGGCAAGGTGAGTAACTTCCCTTCTATATCATGTCGTTTGGGCTGTTTAATCAATTTTGCTAACGAAAAGTGCGGTGTTTTATTGTGTTTTACTTGTTTCGGCTCGATATCAAATAGTCGATGAAAGGCTCGGCTAAAAGCGGCATGCGATTCATAACCGACGTGAACGGCCACTTCTAATACTGAGTAAGAATGATCTTGGTCGGCCAAAAGGTTGAAGGCATACTCCAGACGGCGACGTTGAATAAACTCACCGATGTTCATTCCTGTATGGGCGAAAAATAGACGGTTTATGTGATACTTTGAGATGGTAAATTTGTCTGATAAGTCGGAGATAGTCAACGGCTCATCAAAATGTTCATAAACATACTGCGCAACCCTATTAACTATCAGACTGTACTTATCTACCATGCTATTTTTCTTATTATCATCTTTCTCTAATTACCAATAAGTATCACACTCATAAGCTTCAGCTTCAAGAGTAACCTGTTGGTTACCTACTCGTTCATGGGGATGTCACTTTTGTTTATAATTCATTACTTTAAAAATCGTTTTAAAGTCTATTCTATTGAACTACGTTAAATAGTGAAAAGTCAAAAACAGTAGAAATAGATCTTTCGTAAAAATACCCTCGTTCTCTTTATGCGATTGGTTCACGTTCGATTATTGTCATACCAACGATCGCTGCGGTGGCATTTTTACCAGTCAATCTATTAGACTAATTGGCAAAATTTATAGTTAAATAGCGCATATTTTTTTCTGTTGAGGAACGTCGGCTAATGTATCAATTAAGAGATAAAAAAGTGTTATTAGATATTGATAAGCAGCTAATAAAAAAGCCCGAATATTTCTATTCGGGCATTCCTTAAATGGTTAGAGCTTCAATTATAGATTAAAAATCTATTACATCATGCCGCCCATGCCACCCATTCCGCCCATGCCACCCATATCAGCGCCACCAGCTTCATCTTTTGGGATTTCAGCTACCATTGCTTCAGTAGTGATCATTAGACCCGCAATAGACCCTGCAAACTGTAATGCAGAGCGTGTTACTTTAGTTGGATCTAGGATACCCATTTCAATCATATCGTTGTATTCGCCAGTTGCTGCGTTGTAACCAAAGTTACCGTCGCCGCCTTTAACTGCGTTAATTACAACAGATGCTTCTTCGCCAGCGTTAGTTACGATTTGACGAAGTGGCGCTTCCATCGCACGAAGTGCAACTTTAATACCGTGGTTTTGATCTTCGTTGTCGCCAACTAAATCAACCAGCTTGCTAGCTGCACGTACAAGTGCAACACCGCCACCAGGTACTACGCCTTCTTCAACCGCTGCACGAGTTGCATTTAATGCATCTTCAACGCGGTCTTTTTTCTCTTTCATTTCCATTTCAGTAGCAGCACCTACTTTGATTACTGCAACACCGCCAGCTAATTTAGCCATGCGCTCTTGTAGTTTCTCTTTATCGTAGTCTGATGTTGCTTCTTCGATTTGTGCTTTAATTTGTGAAACACGACCGCTAATACCCGCTTCTTCACCAGCACCATCAATGATTGTTGTATCATCTTTAGTGATAATTACGCGCTTAGCTGTACCTAGGTCTTCAACTGTTGCTTTTTCAAGCTCTAAGCCGATTTCTTCAGAAATTACAGTACCGCCAGTTAATACAGCGATATCTTGTAGCATTGCTTTACGGCGGTCGCCAAAACCAGGTGCTTTAACAGCTGACACTTTAACAATACCGCGCATGTTATTAACTACTAATGTAGCTAGTGCTTCGCCTTCAAGGTCTTCTGCGATGATTAGTAGTGGTTTGCTTGCTTTAGCAACCGCTTCTAATGTTGGTAATAATTCGCGGATGTTAGATATTTTTTTATCTACAAGTAGAATAAATGGGTTATCTAGTTCAACAGTGCCTTTTTCTGGGCTGTTGATAAAGTAAGGAGATAAGTAACCACGGTCAAACTGCATGCCTTCAACAACATCTAGTTCGTTTTCAAGTGATTGACCTTCTTCTACAGTAATAACACCACTGTTACGGCCTACTTTTTCCATTGCTTGAGCAATGATATCGCCAATCTCTTTATCAGAGTTAGCTGAAATAGTACCTACTTGTGCAATTGCTTTAGTATCAGAACAAGGAACAGATAACGCTTTAAGCTCTGCAACAGCAGCAATAACTGCTTTGTCGATGCCGCGCTTAAGATCCATTGGGTTCATGCCTGCTGCAACAGCTTTAAGGCCTTCATTAACAATAGACTGTGCAAGTACTGTAGCGGTAGTTGTACCATCGCCGGCTGCATCATTTGCTTTAGATGCAACTTCTTTAACCATTTGTGCGCCCATGTTCTCAAACTTGTCTTCAAGTTCGATTTCTTTTGCTACAGATACACCATCTTTAGTGATAACTGGTGAGCCAAATGATTTATCAAGTACAACGTTACGGCCTTTAGGACCTAATGTAACTTTTACTGCGTTTGCCAGGATGTTTACGCCAGTTAGCATTTTAGCGCGTGCGTCACCTGCAAAAAGTACTTCTTTTGCTGCCATGTTTTAAATTCCTCTAAATTCTTAAATGTTTATAAACGAAAAGTAGGTTTAGCCTACAATGCCTAAAATATTATCTTCACGCATGATCAGGTACTCTTGACCTTCGATCTTTTCAACTTTTTCAACATATGAGCCAAATAATACAGTGTCACCGGCTTTAACTTCTAACGCTCTCACGTCACCGTTTTCTAAAACGCGACCATTACCAACGGCAACAACTTCACCGCGAGTTGATTTTTCAGCTGCAGAGCCAGTTAATACGATACCGCCAGCAGATTTTGTTTCTTCTTCTAGACGTTTAACGATTACGCGATCTTGTAAAGGACGAATGTTCATGTTTTTTAGTTCTCCTAACAGTTTCTGTACATTACAGAAAAAAGCTTTCTAATTTGCATTCATTAATGGGGGTAGAGTAAAAAATTCCAAGAGAAAAAACGATAAATTTTTAATCTTTTCGCTCATATTCACCATCAATAGTTGTTGGTTGGTCCATTTGCTGTTGCTCACGTTGTGAGTGCGGTTGCTGGGCAAAAGGCGATGGCCCTTGTTGCCTACCTGCGCTCATTCTAACAATTGCTTGGCTAGCAAGGCCTGCGGCCAGTTTGTTACGAATTGCAGGAGTTAATAATAGTAACCCAAAAACGTCGGTCATAATGCCAGGAGTAAGGAGTAATACACCTGCAATTACAACGCATATTCCGGTAAATAATTCTTTGGCTGGCATTTGCCCTTGCGCCATTTGTGCCTGTACGTTTTGCAGCGCACCCATACCTTGTGTTTTAACCATTTTGGCACCTAAAATCGCAGTAATCACAACAAGTGCGATAGTTGCAAATCCGCCGATCACATCGCTTACTTGGATCAGCAAGGCGATTTCGATAATAGGGATGATGATAAACAACACAAATAAAAATCTAAACATAGCGCTCTCTAAATAATGACACTCAAAAGAGTTGATGAAATATAAATGAGGGTGGCTGGGTCTCTTTTCAAGGTTAGGGCATCGCTATAGTTATTTTACTGTTATTTTAGCGTCTACACATTGCACCCTCTATCAGATACTATGAAGCTAGACACTGTCCAATAAGTAAGGTTCATAATGACTACGCATTTTAAAATGATTTTTACGACCTGCAAAGACGAAGCAGAAGCACGCACACTTGCAAGGGCGTTGGTAGAGAAAAAACTCGCTGCTTGCGTTAATATTTTACCTAATGTGGGATCTATTTATATGTGGGAAGGTGAAGTAGCTGAAGCAATAGAAGCTAAATTACTTATAAAAACGAAATCAGACAAGATGAACGATGTGTTTTTAACTATAAAAGCAATGCATAGTTACGAAGTGCCTGAGATACAAGTTATTGATGTTGCAACCGGAAACTTAGCCTATTTTAATTGGATGGATGAGGTATTAAATTAATGCGTTTTTCTTTTTATTGTTGGTAACTTTATTAGTTGTGCCTGCAAAGGCTGCGACCAATAATGTGCTTGGTGATCTACTTGGGCCTCCTCAACATACTTTTTTGCCTGTAGAGCAAGCGTTTGTATTTGATTTTGACCAGCAAGGCAATACTTTGTTTGTAGGTTGGGATATAGCGCCAGATTATTATTTATATAAAAAGAAAATAGAAATTATTGCTAAAGATGCCACTATAGAAGTTGGTGACTCTGGCAGTGGCGAAATTATTGAAGATGAATTTTTTGGTAAAACGGAAGTCTTTTTTAATACCGCCAGCGTTGTTAGTAAGCTAAGTAATGTAACCGAAGGCGCCGTGGTTAAAGTTCGTTACCAAGGCTGTGCAAAAGCAGGTCTTTGTTATCCACCAGAAGTGATTAGCATTCCACTTAGTGTAATTAGTGGCGCAAAAATTAAAAATGCAGATAAAAATAGCACTACAGATGAAGCGGCAACAGCGCAAAGTACATTTGCAGCACTCAACGATCCAGTAGCTGAACCTACAACAAATTCGGATGATACCGAAAAAGAGCTTACTTTTACTGAGCAATTAGCAAGTCAGAGCTTAATAACTAATTTACTCATATTTTTTGTAGTGGGTGTTGGCCTTGCTTTTACACCCTGCGTATTCCCCATGTTTCCTATTTTGTCGAGCTTAATTGCGGGTCAGCAAAACCTTTCAACTAAAAAAGCGTTTGCGTTGTCGTTTGTATATATACAAGGTATGGCAGTTACCTATGCAGCGCTTGGCTTAGTTGTTGCGGCGCTTGGTGGGCAAGTGCAGGGGTATTTACAGCATCCTTTTGTGTTAATCAGCTTTAGTTTATTGTTTGTATTATTGGCTATGTCAATGTTTGGTTGGTACGAAATTAAACTGCCAAGCAGTATGATGAGCAAGCTAACCCAAGTAAGTAACAACCAAAAAGGCGGCAACTACGTTGGCGTATTTTTAATGGGTGTACTTTCAGGATTAATTGCCTCACCTTGTACTACGGCGCCACTGTCGGCGGCGCTCTTATTTGTGGCGCAAAGTGGTGATTACCTAGTAGGAGGTTTAACACTGTACGTGCTCAGTTTAGGTATGGGATTACCATTGTTATTACTCGGTACCTCTGGCGGTAAATTGCTGCCTAAAGCGGGTGGTTGGATGGAGCAAGTTAAAACCTTGTTTGGCTTTGTAATGCTTGTTGTGCCGCTTATATTACTTGAGCGACTAGTAAGCGCCGACATTATATTATTAATGGCAGGTGTACTTGCATTAGCAACAGCACTGTACTTACATCATTGGCAAAGTAGCCAAACACAAAGCAAGTTAAAAACTGCATTATGGTTTGCTGCAACTCTATTAGTTATTACAGGCTTTACGTTAACTAAAAACTTCTTTTGGCCGGTACAAGTACAAACAGTACAGGTAAGCTCGCAAAGTAATGAGTTTAAACACGTTGCTAACCTAGCAGAGCTTAAAGAGGCTGTTGCACAAGCGAATAATGAAGGTCGAATGGTTATGGTCGATTTATATGCCGACTGGTGTGTGGCGTGTAAAGAGTTTGAACATTACACCTTTCCAGATGCCAAAGTGCAAAGTGAGTTTAGCCATTATCAGCTTATCCAAGTTGATTTAACTGAAAGTGATAATAAAACAATTGAGCTAATGGAAGAGTACACTGTGTTTGGTTTACCGAGTATTTTGTTTTTTAATACGCAAGGGCAAGAGCTTAGTACGCAGCGCGTAACGGGCTTTTTAAATGCTGAGGATTTTGCTAAACACCTTGCTGCAGTGCGCGCCAGCGCACAATAATAGTGCAATAGTGCCACTTGAATTAACTAAGTGGCACCTTCTTAATTCTTCTTATGTTTGTACCCACGTCACTGATAAGACCAGTATTTTGCTGCTATTTACGTCGAAATCACTATAATAGTTGGTTAACGTGAGAAATTGTTGCTACATTACTTTTTCTGCTTACTTAAAAGTGAAAAACTAGTTAGTAACCGCTTAACTCATTACTTATAGGATATATCGCGTATTATGGCTGCAAAATTTAACCTTTTAGTTATAAATGGTCCAAATTTAAACATGCTTGGCAAACGTGAACCGGATAAATACGGTTTTCAGACGCTGAGTGAGATTATGGAGGAGCTAACCAGTTCTGCTAATAGTCTAGATGTTGAGTTAACGCATTTTCAAAGTAATAGTGAGCAAGCCCTCATCGAACGAATTCACGATGCTTGGCAAGCAGTTGATTACATAATTATCAACCCAGCTGCATTTACGCATACTAGCGTCGCATTACGTGATGCACTGTTGAGTGTTGATATTCCGTTTTTTGAGGTGCACTTAAGTAATGTGCACGCACGTGAAGCCTTTCGTCATCATTCGTATTTTTCTGATGTGGCACAAGGCGTAATATGTGGATTAGGCGCAATGGGTTATCACGCAGCATTAAATGGCGCTGTGAGCCGGTTGCAAAACGCAATTTAATTTAAATTAACACACAAACAACTAACAGGCGGGTCGTGTAATGGATATTCGCAAGATAAAAAAGCTTATCGAATTAGTAGAAGAATCAGGTATTGCTGAGCTAGAAATCACTGAAGGTGAAGAATCAGTACGTATTAACCGTAACAACATGAGTGCAGGCCCAGGTTACCCGCAATTTGCTCCACAGCAATATGCACCAGCACCAGCGCCAGCAGCACCCGTAGCAGCGGCTCCTGTAGCCGTTGAAGCAGCAGCACCAGCTGAGCCTACCGGTCATCAAGTTTTATCACCAATGGTTGGTTCTTTTTACTCAGCAGCTTCTCCAGAGGCGCCTGCATATGTAGAAGTGGGTCAGCAAGTTAAAGTTGGCGATACACTTTGTATTATCGAAGCTATGAAAATGATGAACCAAATTGAATCAGATAAAGCCGGTACAGTAAGAGCTATTTTAGCTGAAAATGGCGAGCCAATAGAATTTGATCAACCTCTATTCATCATTGAATAATAGCGTAACCTAAAAGGCCAACTCTAATGTTAGATAAAGTAGTCATTGCAAACCGAGGTGAAATTGCACTTCGTATATTGCGCGCCTGCAAAGAGCTTGGGATCAAAACGGTTGCTGTGCATTCAACGGCAGATCGCGATCTTAAGCATGTATTGCTTGCAGATGAAACCATCTGTATTGGTAGACCATCAGCAACTGAAAGTTATTTAGATATTCCGCGCATTATTGCTGCGGCTGAAATAACTGACGCTGTAGCGATTCATCCTGGTTACGGTTTCCTTGCAGAAAATGCTGATTTTGCCGACCAAGTTGAGCAAAGTGGTTTTGTATTTATCGGTCCTCGTGGCGACACTATTCGCCTTATGGGTGATAAAGTGTCTGCTATCGCAGCAATGCGTAAAGCCGGCGTTCCATGTGTTCCTGGCTCTGACGGTCCAGTATCAGATGATAAAGAACGCAACATGCAAATCGCTAAGCGTATCGGTTACCCAGTAATCATCAAAGCTGCTGGTGGCGGTGGTGGTCGTGGTATGCGTGTTGTTCGCAGCGAAGCTGAACTTATTGATTCAATTGCATTAACACAGCAAGAAGCTAAGCAGTTTTTTGGTAATAGTATGGTTTACATGGAAAAATTCCTTGAAAACCCACGCCACATCGAAGTTCAAGTATTAGCAGACGGCCAAGGTAATGCAGTACATTTAGGTGAGCGTGATTGTTCTATGCAACGTCGTCACCAAAAAGTAGTTGAAGAAGCACCAGCGCCAGGTATTACTGCTGAAACGCGTAAATTCATTGGTGAGCGCTGTACACGTGCATGTATCGAAATCGGTTACCGCGGTGCAGGTACGTTTGAGTTTTTATACGAAAACGGCGAGTTTTACTTCATCGAAATGAATACACGTATTCAGGTTGAACATCCTGTAACTGAAATGGTTACTGGTATCGATTTAGTGAAAGAGCAGTTAAAAATTGCAGCGGGTCAGCCGTTATCATTCACTCAAGACGACGTTGTTATTCGTGGTCACGCTATTGAGTGTCGTATTAATGCTGAAGATCCTGAAACGTTTATCCCGTCACCGGGTAAAATTACACGTTTCCATCCAGCAGGTGGTTTAGGTATTCGTTGGGACAGCCATATTTACGCTGACTACACGGTTCCTCCACATTACGATTCAATGATTGGTAAATTAATTACTTACGGTGAAAACCGTGACGTAGCTATTGCCCGCGCGCGCAATGCACTTAACGAGCTAGTAATTGACGGGATTAAAACTAATACTCCTTTGCATAAGAGAATTCTTGCAGATGAAAACTTCCAAAATGGTGGCACTAACATCCACTACCTTGAGAAGAAATTAGGATTATAATTCTAGAATCAGAAACCGGCTTAGGCCGGTTTTTTTATATCCAAAATTGCAATTTATCGCCTTAAACAAATATTCTGGTATGATTAGCAATCATACGCTTGTAAGTAAATTTTTGAGGTAGCAATGACGCGTAGTTTTGAATCACACTTAAATGATGAAGTAGCCACAGTCGCTATGGGAAATCAAGTTGCAGCAATCATAAAGCAAGGTGCGGTGATTTATTTACATGGTGATTTAGGTGCTGGTAAAACAACGTTTACACGTGGTGTAGTACAAGGTTTTGGTCATACAGGTAAAGTTAAAAGCCCTACATATACATTAGTAGAACCGTATGAGCTTGAACGTGCAAATGTATATCACTTTGACTTGTATCGTTTAGGTGACCCAGAAGAACTCGAATTTATGGGAATACGCGATTATTTTTCAGCAGAGGCTATTTGCGTCGTTGAGTGGCCAGAAAAAGGCGGTGAATTTATTCCTGTGCCCGATTTAGATATTACTCTAAGCTATGTGGGCAACGAACGTAAAATTGTTATTAATAGTGCTAGTGAGCGCGGTGAAGCAATTGTCGAGAAACTAAATAGCTAAATCTAATAAAAATTTTTAGCTTAATATAATAAAAACAGTTAAGGCAGTGATTGTTCAATGAGTCGTATTGTAATTAAATATTTAATTTATCTTATGGTTATTACTGCGAGTTTGCCTTTATTGGCGAAAAATACGATTAATAGTGTACGCGTTTGGCCATCTCCAGATAGTACGAGAGTGGTATTTGATTTAGATGACAAGCCAGACTTTAGCTATTTCATGCTTAAAAATCCCAGTCGGTTGGTGGTTGATTTAGAAAATACTAGCGATTTAAAAACACTGCCAGTTGTGCCGTCAAAACATCAAATTATAAGTAAGCTACGTTACTCTAAACCTAAAAATAAGCAAAGCGTTCGCTTAGTATTTGAATTAAGTCAACCTATAAAACCTGTCGTTTTTGCACTTGCTCCAACAGGTCCGTATAAAAATAGATTGGTTGTTGATTTATATAATAAAAGCCAAAGCACAGCAACCGTATCACCAGCACAAACAGCGGCTAAAAACCGCCAATTAAGCCAAGAACGCGATATTGTTATTGCAATTGATGCGGGTCATGGCGGTGAAGATCCAGGTTCAATTGGGCCATCAGGTACGTACGAAAAAACAGTCACACTGCAGATTGCAAAACGTCTAGAGCGCATGATTGATGGCGAACGAGGGATGATTTCGCGCATGGTACGAAGCGGTGACTATTTTGTTAAACTTAATACGCGTACCAACCGTGCTCGTGAAAAAAAGGCCGATTTTTTTGTCTCTATTCATGCTGATGCATTTACGAGCCCGGGACCAAATGGTGCCTCTGTTTGGGTGTTGTCGTTAAGACGCGCTAATTCAGAAATAGGTAAATGGATAGAAGATAAAGAAAAGCACTCAGAGCTTTTAGGTGGCGCCGCGGATGTGATGAAAGATGCAGCTAACGAAAAGTATCTAGCGCAAGCACTGCTTGATATGTCGATGGATCACTCAATGAAAACCGGCTTAAGCGTAGCCGATGAAGTAGTTAAAGAGCTACGTAAGGTTGCAAAACTTCATAAAAAAGATCCCCAACACGCCAGTCTTGCAGTACTTAAATCACCAGATATCCCGTCTATTTTGGTAGAAACAGGATTTATATCTAATCCGCGAGAAGAAAAACTGCTTAAAAGTGCTAATCACCAAGAGCGCTTAGCTAAAGCAATATTTACTTCAATTAAAAATTATTATTTAAAAAATCCACCGGATGATTCTTTATTTGCTAAATTAAAATCACAATATCCGACCAAGCATAAGGTTCGTCCAGGCGAATCTTTAAGTATGCTGGCGAGTCGCTATGGCATTACAGTCAGTAAGTTAAAGCAAGTTAACAAACTCAGCTCTAATACTTTATTTATTGGGCAAGAGCTCGATATACCGCAAAGTTAGTCATTATTATCAGCGCAATGTTTGCTAGGAAATCTCATGAGTATTGAAATATTACCCGCGCGTTTAGCTAACCAAATTGCCGCAGGCGAAGTGGTTGAGCGCCCAGCGTCGGTAGTAAAAGAGCTAGTCGAAAACAGTTTAGACGCTGGCGCTACACGTATTCAGATAGATATAGAGCGTGGCGGTCACAAGCTTATTCGTATACGTGATAACGGTTCAGGTATAAGCAAAGATGAGCTAACGCTCGCACTTTCTCGTCACGCAACGAGTAAATTAAAATCTCTTGATGACCTTGAAAATATTTGTTCACTTGGTTTTAGGGGAGAAGCGCTTGCGTCAATTAGCTCTGTATCGCGTTTAACGCTGAGCTCAAAACCAAAAGATCAAGAAGCTGCTTGGCAAGCATTTGCAGAAGGTCGCGATATGGCCGTGCAGGTAAAGCCGGTTGCTCACCCTGATGGTACAACTATTGAAGTAAAAGATTTATTTTTTAACACCCCGGCTCGTCGTAAGTTTTTACGTACGGAAAAAACTGAATTTAGCCATATTGATGAGTTGATAAAGCGTATTGCGCTTAGTCGCTTTGATGTATCGATTACGCTAACTCATAACGAAAAAGTAGTCAGGCAATACCGTGCAAAAACAGATCCCTCTCAGGCTATTTCACGTGTTGCGCAAGTCGCTGGTAAGGCCTTTGCCGAGCAAGGCTTGCATATCCAATCAGGAGAAGGAGGCTTACAGCTGCATGGGTGGGTGCTACCGGTAGGCTCAGCTAATACGACTCAGTATACTTATGTGAATAATCGTATGATGCGCGATAAACTTATTTTGCATGCTATACGCCAGGCATTTGAAGAAGTAAGTGGTACACAAGAGCTACCAGGCTTTGTTATTTATATTGATATTGACCCACGACAAGTTGATGTAAATGTTCACCCAGCCAAACATGAGGTGCGCTTTCATCAAGGGCGCTTGATTCATGACTTTATATTGCAAGCTATTAAGCAAGTAGTTGTACCACTGCAAGGCGAGTTTGCTAACGAACCAGTAAGCGAAGAGGCTGGATCCATATCTCCGTTTGTGGGGGCAACGCATAGTAGCGCCACTAATACAGAGGCTGATGGGGTATTTGATTACCCTAAATCGCAATTACAGCCCTCTTACTCTGGAAGTGCTGGTGGTTCGTCATCAGGCACTAGAGGTACAGGAGTGAGTGGGGGATACCGTACTACACCAAGTAGTAATCACCATGATGTTAATGCGTTTTATCAAGGTGTGAGTGAGCAACACGCTGCGCATTTTGATAATGTAGCAAACATACCCGTAGCACAACACCAGTTAGAGTCTGCGCATAATGTTTTAAAGACTGTTTCAATCATCAGTGTTAATGAAGGTGCGTGTGTATTTAGTGTTGAGCAGCAATTGTATTGCTCACATTTCAAATATGCATTGGTAGATGATTGGCATAATCAAATTAAAGAGTCCGGAAGTTTAGAAGGGAAAGCCCTTTTGCTGCCCGTAAGAGTAAACTTAGAAAAAGAAGATTGCTTACGTATAGAAGCTCAGCAATCGTGGTTTACTTTACTTGGTTTTGAACTCGTAATAGAAAAACAGTTTGTCATGGTTAAAAAATTGCCAGCGTGTTTATATTTATTAGATGTAAGTGTTGCGTTAGGTGAGTTACTTAATGCATGTAATGCAGGGCTAGAAAATATAGAGACTTGGTTAGCGTGGCAGATGAAATGCGTCCCTATGCGTTTTTATTCAAGTAATACATTTTTAGCACAACAAACGCGCTTGCAAAATAATCCGCAAACAATTAAACGTTTACAAGAAAAAGCAGTTAAAATAGAGCTAAACCACTATTTAACGCAATTAGATTAGGGTATTCGTGTTGAGTAATTTACCAGTCATATTTTTAATGGGTCCAACCGCTGCGGGCAAAACTGCCTTGGCTATTTCGTTGTGTGAGTATTTAAATACTGAAGTAATCAGCGTCGATTCAGCGTTAGTGTATAAAGATATGGATATTGGCACAGCTAAACCGAACGCAGAAGAGCTTGCTTGCGCTCCGCATCACTTAATTGATTTACTTGACCCAAGTGAAACGTATTCAGTTGCCGATTTTAGACGTGATGCAATAAAAAAAATTGATGAATTTCATGAACAAGGTAAAGTACCTGTGCTGGTTGGAGGTACAATGTTGTACTTTAAAGCACTTCTTGATGGGTTATCGCCGCTACCTGAGGCTGATCCAGTAATAAGGGCTGATCTTGAAGAGCAAGCTAATCAATACGGTTGGCCGCATTTGTACCAAGAACTAGTAAAAATTGATCCTCAAGCAGCTCAAAAAATGAGTGAGAATGATTCACAAAGAATTAATCGTGCGTTAGAGGTTTATCGACTAACTGGTAAGACCATGACTGAGTTGCAAAAGCAAAAGCAGCCAGCTTTACCTTATACTTTTCATCAATTTGCGATTGCCCCGCAAGAACGCAGCGAATTGCATGCGCGAATTGAAGAAAGGTTTAAAATAATGATAGAACAGGGGTTTGAAAATGAAGTTTCGACCCTATATCTACGTAAGGATTTACACCCCAATATGCCTTCTATTCGTTGTGTAGGTTATAGACAAATGTGGGATTACCTTGCGGGTGAGATTGACCATGCTGAAATGGTTTTTCGCGGCATCGCTGCTACACGTCAATTGGCAAAACGTCAATTAACTTGGTTGAGAAGTTGGCCTGATGTTACATGGTTAACAACGGGTGATGAAGAAAACTTGCATCGTGTAGTAAGTTCGCTAAGCTAGTAGTAGTTGGATAAATTTAAATTTGTTAAATTGGTTCAGCCACTTAATTATAATAACACCTAGAACGAAGGAATAATAACATGGCAAAAGGCCAATCGTTACAAGACCCATTTTTGAATGCACTACGTCGTGAGCGCATCCCAGTATCAATCTTTTTGGTTAATGGCATAAAATTACAAGGTAAAATTCAGTCATTTGATCAATTTGTTATTTTACTTGAAAACACCGTGAATCAAATGGTGTACAAACATGCAATTTCAACCGTTGTTCCTGCTCGCGCAGTCAACTTCCAAGGTGTTTTAGGTGATGAGAGCACTGAAGAGCCAGAAGTTGGAAATACTTAAATTAGGAGCGTAATATTTGTTTGACCGCTATGAATCCGGCGAGCAAGCAATTTTAGTTCATATCGACCTTCCTAAAGAAGGAGATCGTGAAGATCTTCATGAATTAGAAATGTTGGTATCTTCTGCTGGTGTTAGTAGTTTGGCGGTTGTGCAAGGCAGCCGTCAAGCACCACATCCAAAACTATTTGTCGGTACCGGTAAAGCAGAAGAAATAGCTGAGATTGTTAAAATCCACAATGCAGATGTCGTTATTTTTAACCATCAACTCAGACCGTCACAAGAACGTAATTTAGAGCGCGTTTTTCAATGTCGTGTGCTTGATAGAACGACACTTATTCTTGATATTTTTGCCCAGCGTGCGCGTACCCATGAAGGTAAGCTGCAGGTTGAATTGGCACAATTACGTCATATGTCTACCCGATTAATTCGAGGTTGGACTCATCTTGAGCGCCAAAAAGGCGGAATAGGTTTACGTGGTCCAGGTGAAACTCAACTAGAAACAGATCGACGCTTATTACGTGCTCGAATTCAAAATATTCGTTCTCGCTTAGATAAAGTTGCAGTGCAACGTGAACAAGGCAGGCGAGCTCGTACACGTAACGAAATACCTACGGTATCGTTAGTGGGTTATACTAATGCCGGTAAATCTACGTTATTTAATCGAATAACACATTCTGATGTATATGCAGCGGATCAGTTGTTTGCAACGCTTGACCCGACTTTACGCAAGCTTGAGTTAGGTGATATTGGCCCTGTTATTTTAGCCGACACCGTTGGTTTTATTCGTCATTTACCACATGACTTGGTTGCCGCCTTCAAAGCAACATTAACAGAGACACGTGAAGCTGATTTACAATTGCATGTAATCGACGCTGCTGATTCTCGCCTACAAGAAAATATTGAACAAGTACAATCGGTTCTTAAAGAAATTGAAGCCGATGAAGTGCCACAGTTATTAATTTATAATAAAATTGATGCACTGGATAACGTAAGTCCACGTATTGATCGAAATGATGAAGGTCAGCCTATAAGAGTATGGCTTAGCGCTCACACTGGTGAGGGCTGTGAATTACTTAGTGAGGCTATTAGCGAGCTGCTTGCTAAGAAAATGTTTAACGATACATTATTTCTTACACCATTGTATGGTCGCCTAAGAGCTGCATTGTTTAGTTTAAATGCAGTACATGAAGAGCGATTTGATGAGCAAGGTAATTGGTTGTTAGATACCAGAATGCCAATGGTTGAGTGGAATCGTTTAATTAAAGAATTTGGTCCTGAAATTGCTGGTTTTATCTACCGTAATTAAAAATTGACGTTTTAATGTCGGTTTTTGTATGAGAAACGCGGTAGATTTGTTAGATTTAACACAATTTCCTAATTTATTTAGATAACAATGGAGTATAGCTATGGCCTGGAATGAACCGGGTAATAATGGCAATGACAAAGAGCCGTGGAATAATAAAGGCGGACGTGATCAAGGCCCACCTGATTTAGACGAGGTGTTCCGCAAGTTTAGTAACAAGTTCGGCGGCTTATTTGGCGGAAAAAAATCCGGCAATGGTAGTGGTGGTGGACTTGGCGGAGCCGGTATTTCATTCATACTTATTATCGCCGTTATTGTATGGGCGTTAAGTGGTATTTACACGGTTAAAGAAGCCGAGCGTGGTGTGGTTCTTCAATTTGGTAAATTTGACCGAATTGCTGATCCTGGTTTGCGTTGGAAAATGACTTTTATCGAGACAATAATTCCAGTAAATATTGAAGCAGTTCGTTCATTATCAGCTTCTGGTTTTATGCTAACGGAAGACGAAAACGTAGTAAGCGTTGAGTTTCAGGTGCAGTACCGTGTTATTGACCCATACCTTTACCAATTTAGTGTAACTAATGCTGATAGTAGCTTAGAAGAAGCCCTAGATAGTGCACTACGTTATGTTGTGGGCCATTCAAAAATGGACCAAGTATTAACGAATGGCCGTGAGGTTGTTCGTCAAAATACGTGGGATGAGCTTAATAAAATTATCGAGCCATATAACTTAGGTTTAATTGTTACTGACGTTAACTTTAAAGATTCTCGTCCGCCAACTGAAGTTAAAGATGCATTTGATGATGCGATTGCTGCACAAGAAGATGAAGAACGTTTCATCCGTGAAGCAGAAGCGTATGCGCGTGAAATTGAACCGCGTGCTCGTGGCCAAGTAACGCGTATGACACAAGAAGCTGAAGGTTACCAAGAGCGTATTACACTTGAAGCACAAGGTGAAGTCGCTCGTTTTGAGAAGCTATTACCTCAATACCAAGCAGCTAAAGAAGTTACTCGTGAGCGCTTATACATTGATGCAATGGAAGAAGTGTTAGGGAGTAGCTCTAAAATATTGGTTGATGTTAAAGGTGGCAATAACATGCTTTATTTACCGCTTGATAAAATCATGGATAAGCAAGGGGCAGCAACGCGTGTTGCACTACCAAGTTCAAGTGATATTCAAGACTTACGAAATAAAGTAAATACGTCGCGTAATAGCTCTGTTAACAGTGGCAGTGACCGCTTTAACAACGACCGCTTTAATGATGGGAGATAATCATAATGAAAAACTTTAGTTTAGTAATACTATTAGCTGCCATTGTTTTGTCTTTCTCAGCGGTATTTGTTGTACCAGAAGGGCAAAAAGCAATTGTAATGTTATTCAGTAAAGTACAAAAGGATAGCGACGAAAAAGCGATTGTATATGGCCCAGGCCTACAGTTTAAAGTGCCATTTTTTAGCCAAGTACGTCGTATTGATGCGCGTATTCAAACGCTAGATGGTGCACCCGATCGTTTTGTTACCAGCGAGAAAAAAGATTTAATTGTTGATTCGTTTGTAAAATGGCGTGTTAACGACTTTAGTGCTTTTTACTTACGTGCCCGTGGCGACAAGCAATATGCTGAAACGCTACTTAAGCAAAAAGTAAACAATGGTCTTCGCACAAACTTTGGTACACGCACAATTCGCGAAATTGTATCGGGTGAGCGCAGCGAGTTGATGGAAGAAGCGTTAGTACAAGCTTCTGAAAGCGCACGTGAACTTGGTATTGAAGTACTAGACGTGCGTGTTAAGCAAATTAACCTACCACAAGAAGTAAGTAGCTCTATTTACCAACGTATGCGCGCTGAGCGTACTGCGGTTGCAAAAGAGCACCGTTCTGAAGGTCAGGAAAAAGCTGAAACCATTCGCGCTGGTGTTGATCGTCGTGTAACAGTAATGCTTGCCGATGCAGAACGTAATGCGCGCTCTGTACGTGGTCAAGGTGATGCTGATGCGGCAGGTATTTATGCTAACGCGTATAATAAAGATCCTGAGTTCTTTAGTTTTGTGCGTTCGCTTGAAGCTTACAAAAAAACGTTTAAAGGTAAGCAAGACGTTATGGTGCTTTCACCAGATAGCGACTTCTTCCAATATATGAAAGGTGCTAAAGCACAATAGACCTTACATTATTTATTTAAAAGTTAAAAAGCCTCGCATTTGCGGGGCTTTTTGTTAAATACAATCTAATACTTTAAATCACTGTTATTTATGTGGTTATTAGCCGATATTTGGATATAACAATTGCGCGCAGAAAAAATAAGCTGAACAGGGGTGATCTTTACTTTAGTTTTCTGGTAAAATCTTGTCCTAATTTTCTCTAAGTGAATTTACGATGGGTAAAAACGTTGTTGTATTAGGCACCCAATGGGGTGACGAAGGAAAGGGTAAGGTAGTTGATCTCCTTACAGACAAAGCATCTTTAGTAGTTCGTTATCAAGGTGGCCACAATGCGGGTCATACTTTAGTTATCGAAGGTGAAAAGACGGTTCTACACCTTATTCCATCGGGTGTATTACGTGACAATGTTAAATGTGTGATTGGTAATGGTGTAGTTTTATCACCAGAAGCGCTAATGAGAGAAATTGGCATGCTTGAAGAGCGCGGCGTACCAGTACGCGAGCGTCTTTTAATAAGTGAAGCATGTCCGCTAATCTTGCCTTTCCATGTTGCATTGGATGTAGCTCGCGAAACTGCTCGTGGCGATAAGCCAATTGGTACAACAGGTCGTGGTATTGGTCCTGCGTACGAAGATAAGGTGGCGCGCCGTGGTTTACGTGTAGGTGATTTGTTTAATCCTGAATTATTTGCATCTAAATTAAAAGAAGTGCTTGAGTACCATAACTTCACTTTAGTTAACTACTACAAAGTAGATGCTGTAGATTTCCAAAAAACGTTTGATGATGCAATGGCTGTTGCTGATATCTTAAAAGCAATGGTTGTCGATGTAACTGAGCTTTTAGATGAAACGCGTTTAGCAGGCGAAAACATTTTATTTGAGGGTGCACAAGGTACGTTACTTGACATCGATCACGGTACTTACCCGTATGTAACATCTTCAAATACGACAGCTGGTGGCGTTGCGACTGGTGCAGGCTTTGGTCCATTAAACCTTGATTACGTTTTAGGTATTATTAAAGCGTACACGACACGTGTTGGTTCAGGTCCTTTCCCTACAGAGCTTTACGACGGTCTTGAAAAACAAGATCCAGTGGGTAAGCACCTAGGTGATAAAGGCCATGAATTTGGCGCTACAACAGGTCGACTTCGTCGTACTGGTTGGTTGGATGCAGTGGCTATGCGCCGTGCAGTTCAAATCAACAGTATTTCAGGTTTTTGTTTAACTAAGCTTGATGTTTTAGATGGCTTAGAAACACTTAAAATCTGTATTGGTTACAAGCTTGAAGATGGTACGGTTACTAACGTAACCCCATTAGCAGCTGAAGGTTACGATAAAGTAACGCCAGTATACGAAGAAATGCCAGGTTGGTCAGAGAACACAGTTGGTGTAACGAGTCTTGACGGTTTACCAAAAGCTGCGATTGACTACATTAAACGTATTGAAGAAATTACGGGTGTTCCTATCGATATTATTTCTACCGGTCCAGATCGTGTAGAAACTATGGTACTTCGCAATCCGTTTGCGTAATATCAATTAGATTAAAAAA
>NZ_BADT01000002.1 GCF_000239855.1 Pseudoalteromonas sp. BSi20652
CGCGGGTTCTGCGCTTAAAGCGTTAGAAGGCGAGAAAGAGTGGGAAGATAAGATTGTTGAGCTTGCAAACGCACTTGATACTTACATCCCAGAGCCAGAGCGTGACATCGATAAGCCTTTCATCATGCCTATCGAAGACGTTTTCTCAATCCAGGGTCGTGGTACAGTTGTAACTGGTCGTGTTGAAGCTGGTATCATCCGCATCAATGACGAAGTAGAAATTGTTGGTATCAATGATACAACTCGTTCTACTTGTACTGGTGTTGAAATGTTCCGTAAGCTTCTAGACGAAGGTCGTGCTGGCGAAAACATCGGCGCACTTCTACGTGGTACTAAGCGTGAAGACGTTGAACGTGGTCAAGTACTAGCTAAGCCTGGTTCAATCAACCCACATACTACATTCACTTCAGAAGTATACGTACTTTCGAAAGATGAAGGTGGTCGTCATACTCCATTCTTCAAAGGTTACCGTCCACAGTTCTACTTCCGTACAACTGACGTAACGGGTGACGTACAGTTACCAGATGGCGTAGAAATGGTAATGCCTGGTGATAACATCAAGATGACAGTAACGCTAATCGCGCCAATCGCGATGGATGAAGGTCTTCGTTTTGCTATCCGTGAAGGTGGTCGTACTGTAGGTGCTGGTGTTGTAGCAACTATCGTAGCGTAATTATTAGCCTAGCTAATTTTTACCAAAAAACCCGAGCTTAGTCTCGGGTTTTTTAATGCCTAAAGAAAAGTGTTTAGTTTTCAGCTTGTAGTAGCTCGGTGTTAAATTTAGAGGGTTACGTTTGGCTTTAAGTTTAAGTAATTTATATATAATTAAAGTATAAAAAAGCACGACTTTAAGCCGTGCTATTAATTAAACTCTTTGACAGATCAGACAATTGAGAACTTTTACAGCTTAGTGTTTTTTCGCATATGCTTCAGCTTGCTTCCATGCTCTTAGTGTATTGCCACTTAGGATTTTTTTAATATCTGTATCGCTGTAGCCTCTATCCATTAGGCCTTGTACTAAGTTTGGATAACTAGATACATCCTTCAAGCCAATTGGTAGTGAATCGCCAACGCCATCGTAATCAGAACCAATACCAACATAATCTATGCCAATCAACTCTACAACGTGATCAATATGGTCAAGTACTTGTGCAAGGCTTGCAAACGGATATGGGTTTTTAGCACGGTACGCAGCATCAAAATCGTTGCTTAACTTAGTGCCTTCTTTTTTAGCAGACTCTTTTGTGCTTTTTAATTGCTTGCCCCAACTACCTGCTTTAGCGGTAACAAAGCTTGAGCCAAAGTTAATTTGAATAACGCCGCCATTTTCTTTAAGTGCCAATAGCATATCGTCATTCATATTACGCTCAAAGCCAGGCGTGTATTTACGAAGTGATGAATGTGAGGCAATTACGGGTGTTTTAGATATATCCATAACCTGATAAAACGCATCATCAGAGATATGCGATACGTCGATTAGCATACCCATATTATTCATTGCAGTGACTAGTTCTTTACCAAATGGGCTTAAGCCTTTCCATTTACGGCGTATATCGTAAGACGAATCCGAAATATGGTTGCTTTGCGAGTGCGCTAGCGTGATGTAGCGAATACCACGGTCGTAAAAGTGCTGAAGGTTTTTCATATCGCCTTCAATTGGAGAGCCGTTTTCCATACCCATCGCTATAGAAAGCTTACCTTGTTTAAATTGCTCTTCTATATCTTTAGTTGAGCTTGCTATAGCAAACTTATCGGGTGCGCGCTGGGCTATGGCTTCCATACTATCAATAAGTTGATTAGCTAATTGGTAGCTTTTTCCTTTACCTTCAAATTCCAAATGCGCAGGAATATAAATCGACATAAACGGGGCATTTAAGCCGCCTTTTACTGCGCGAGGGTAGTCAAAATCGCCATCAGTTGTCGCTTTAGTTACATCAGCCCACGTATCGTGAATACGGTAAGGAACATCAATGTGGGTGTCGATTAAAATGGTGTCTTTAGCGAGTTTAATTGCCTTGTCAGATGCTGTTATTGTTTGTTCTGCTTGGGCTTGGCTAGTTAAAGCTAGTGATATGGCTACCACTAGAGTGCTGAGTTTTATCATGTTTTGGCTCTTTGGGTAAAAAGCCATTGTGTACGTTCAATTCAAAAGTTACAAGTACTACGCCTTAATCAAACGACTGTGCTTGATGCTCTTCACTTTGTAGCGCTTTAAATTCGCCTTTTGAAATTATAGTTACAGACTCGTGTAATTCTGAGAAAAACACCATCGCTTCGCCATTTTTAAGCTGCAGCTTTACTTGGCTTACTTTAGATTCGATGCTTGCTTCTACTTCACCGTAGTCAGTGCCTTCACGTAGAACATAGCTTTCTATTAAGTTGTATAGCGTATCTTTATCGAGTTGTTCAAAAGGGATGATCATTACTGCTTTTTACTCGCTTTATTTAAAACATGTTCCCCAAAGTAACTGGGTACGGCTTTCTCTAGCCAAAAAATAGGCTTAAACGGATTTTTTCCACTAATGAAACCAACGTGACCGCCTTTTTCTGAGATGCGCAGCGTAACATGCTCGCTCACATCTTGCCTACTAGGCACCGCTTTAATAGAAAGCATTGGGTCATCTTTTGCGTGAATAATTAATGTAGGCACAGCAATATGCTTTAAATATGGCATCGCACTGGCTTGACGATAGTAATCGTGAGCGTTTTCAAAGCCATGCAAAGGAGCAGTTATATGGTTATCAAACTCTAATAGGTCGTCAATGTTCATTAATTGATCGGTAGTGATAGATATTTGCTGCTTAATTTGTGGCAACTTACGTTGCATCGACTTTTTCATGCGATCGAGCAAATACTTTTGATAAATTTTACCTAGGCTTTTACGAATTACATCGCTTGATGACGATAAGTCATAAGGAGCAGATACCACCGCAGCGGCGTTTAAAGGGCATGCTTGTGCTTGTTCACCTAAGTATTTAGCAAGTACGTTACCGCCAAGAGAAAAGCCAACGGCAACCATAGGTCTATTTGGATATTGTTGCTTTAGATGATTAATAAAAAAAGCTAAGTCGGCGGTATCACCACTATGATATGCGCGAGGCAAGCGATTTACTTCGGTTGAGCAATTTCTAAAGTGCATAAGCACAACTGCATAACCTTGCTTTTTTAATGCCTTCATCATGCCTTTAGCGTAAAAACTATTTATATTACCTTCAAGGCCATGAAGGACTATAGCAAGAGGTGCAGTTTCGTTATGCGGAAGTGACCAGGCAAGCTCAATAAAATCGCCATCGGGCGTATCAAGTTGCTCAAGTTCGTAGCGAGTGTGGTGAAATGGGCGGAAAAAACGCGGCATTATGGTTTGAACGTGACGGTTTGTCATCCACCATGCGGGTTTAAACTTATGGATCATGTTTGTACTACACACTTTGCAAAAACGAATCGCTAGTGTACCAAAAAGAATAAAAAGCGCCTAATTAGTAACGAATTAGGCGCTTTGTGCGTCGTGCTTAATTTTGTTCAGGAACTTCTGCATCGTGTATTTTTTTCAAAAAGAAAAAAGCAAAAAAGATACACAGAGAAACAACAATAGTTAAAAATCCAAATGACATAAATAAAACAGGATCTGTAAAAAAGTCTCTAAAAAATACGTTCATGAGTTGTTCCCCTCGTTGTTGATGGGTTAATCATAGGCCGACTTAGGAGCGATTGATGTGATCGAGATCAAGTTATTTACACAAGCAGATATAGGAGCGAAGCTAAGTTGATTTAGATCATGCTTTAAAGGCTAATAAGTTATTACCGAAGAGCTGTCTACGCTAAATAATGAACACCTAGCAATTATGCTTTTCAATTACTCTAAAAGTGTTGGCTTCTAAGCTCTATATGATCAATTGGTCTAAAGATCTTTTTACCCAAAGGGAAAAGCGTGAGAAGCAAATGAGGAAAGACGCAAAACCGCTTCTAAGAGTCTATATTTATAGCAGACAGTAATTTAGTTTTTATTTCCCTCTAAAAGCACAGCATCTCTTACTCTTTCCGTGAGTAATTTATCTACCCGTGAAACGATTTAATACGCTGATGGGTGACCTTGCAGCCCTCTATGCCGCACCTAAAGTCATGTGCGCAAAATCGGTTTGCATAGGGCTCAGTGCTTTAGCGCCTTCCAAAAAGTGTAGTGTGTTTAATTTTCCTTGGGGTCAATGGGCACGACATAGACGTACATACGCGGTGTTTTTTTATCCAGATAAGTACCTACATACACCACGTTTTCAGCTCTGTGTTTTTCTTTAAGCTAAGCAAACGAATCATAAAACAATTATCCTGGTCTTTGCTTACATTAATTTGGGGTCTGCGTTGGGTGTGTCTTGCTTACGAAAAGCGTGTGACGTTGGCAGGCGAATAGCGTCCTTGGATTTTAACTTTTGTGTTCGAAAAATAACAAAATTCATCGGTAACTCGTTGCGAAAAAATGTGAACATAGATTAATATATGTGGACTCTCTAAATAATTTTTGAAAGCTCCGCTAAAACTGTGGCTCGTACCCCTCTTAAGTCAGGTGTGAAAGGTAGCGGGAAATGGCAACGAAAAAAGATGATATCACGCAATTATGCGATGCTATTAATGTGGATTTAGAGGGTAAAAAACACATCAATTCTATGCCAGTTTAAAGAGGAGGAGAATTACGCCCCTGCAGACAAAAAAGAGGCCCTCGAAAAATGGTTAGCTTAAGAAAATAATTTAGAGCTTCCTGTTTGAGTGTCGAGAAAAAATAAATCATGAAATGCAGTGTTATTTCGCACTGACAGGATGAAAAATCACGGTTAACTCATTAAGAGCTATGTATAACACGCCTTAGTACAATGAAAAGTCGAAATGAGGGGATTTAAATTGACAGTTTCAAGCAATTCTATGATAGCTTTTACTTTTAATGGAAATAAATAACAAGGAGTTGAATATGATATGTCCAGATATCAGTGAATTGGAGTTTTCTGAACGTGGAAAATTGGCAGTAAAGGAAATAAGAAGAATAAAGGATGTTAATCAATGGCTTAGCTCTGCTATTGTAGTTGGTACCTTTGCAAATATTTTTGCCGGTAATGGTATGATAAAAAGTCATTATAACCTTACTCAAACTGATTTTAATTCTTTTAATAAGGCATTACGAGATTCCCCTAGTATTGCTAGGAAAACAATAAAAACGATATCAGGTCTTCAAGCAATTCGAGCTAAAACAGGTAAAGAAAGACAATTTTGGAAAGCCGTATATAACGGTTGCGTGGCTGCAAAATGAACTATTTAATTTGTTTTTTTCTGTGTTTACATCATTTTTTACATATGCGGATACGTCTGAGCAAACCCTTAAAGACTATCTGACTGTTCAATATCATAACTCAATGAAAGCGTATGAGCTTAAGCTTGAAAAGTGCCAAAAAACTGAAGAAGTTATAACCCCTGATGACGTAAAGCATATTTCTGATGATTGGAACGTGATTAGTGCTGTTTTATCTTATCATTATGCAAAGGTTCAAGATTTATGCACGCATGATGAATTGGAGCAATTCACAGTACTTTCTGCAAAATTGCAGGCTTTAGAAAATAGCGATAAGCTAATACTTGATAAGTATAATCAGTTAATTATGGCTATACCTCTATCCTACGAACGAACTAAGGCTGATTATTTTATTTTACCTGAAGGTGTACGCGAGCAGTTTTCAAATTTAGAAAAGCTAAACAGACCATTTAACCTGATGGAGACAATGGAAAATTTTGATTTATAAAATTAAATATTCATTTTAAATTGAGCGTTTTTTTAAATTTTAATGAGAGGGTTGCGAGTGAGCGACCTCTTTTTATTGTTTTATAACTGATTGCTAAATTACTTCTCTGGTTTAATTTATCAACTGATGCCCTGATAGCTCGACTATTTAACACTTCAAACGTTGGATGCCTATCAAAAATCTCTAGCGCAGACTTGAAATCATCAAGATAGATAACACGTTCGCCATAGATACTAAATTTCATGAGTAGCTTATACAAGCGTATTGAGTGAGATGATTGTAACTCAGCTGAATGCCTCAGTTTATATGTCGTAAATCTATTTTTAAACTACGGATATACTTAAGGGATTCATCTGTCCATGTAATAACGACAGCGCCTCTCTTTGAAACAGCTCACTTATAAGCCTTTTGCACAAAGAGAAAAAAGATAAGTTAGCCGAGCATTAGCTATGTACTTTTCTAAAGCGCAGCGCGGCTTTAAGTCATACTAATCTAACATACAGCTTAATATTATTAGACTTTATCACTTCCAACATTTCAAACTCATTTACTGCTTCAATCAATATATGTTGCTGTTGTTTTTCAAGCTTTAGCTCAGTGCTTAGTAATTCTGCGCGTATTGTGGCGTAATCACTTATTGTATTCTGGTTAGTTTTTAAATAGCTGCGTGCGGCGCGCAGGGGTTGTAATACGTGAGTATCAAACTCACTAACTACTTGCGTTAACTCATTTAGCTGCTGGGTATTAATACTTAAATTTAATGAGTCTAAATAAAGCAGTAATAAGCATAAATTGACGTTTTTTCCTTGCTGGTTTTGTAGTGCCAGCAAGGTTGTTTGTTGCTCAGGCTTTGCGTACAAGGTGCACGCAAACTGCCAAAAATGGTCGCTATTGAGCAAGTTCATCGGCGAATGCCTGCTCTTTTTCTTCCATTTCTTCAAGTGCCATAAGTAGCTCTTCTTCAACGTCGTTAAGTTTAGGCGTAAGCGTTGCTTGCTTGGCTAATAACTCTTTAAGTTTGGCTTTGTTATCGTCGTTGTAGAGTTCGTTATCACCTAAGGTCACTTCCACTTCACTTAATTCAGCGGTGAATTTATCGAGTTGCTTTTCAAGCTTTTCAATTTGCTTTTTAAGTGGCTGAGTGGCTTTTCTAAACTCAGCCTCTAAGCGTTTTTGCTCTTTACGGTTAACACCTGGATTTGCTTTAGGCTCGTCGCTTTGCTGCGCTTTAACCGCTTCTTTATTGGCATTGAGTAACCACTGGTAATACGCATCTAAGTCGTAACCAAACTGGGTTACTTTGCCATCATCGACTAGGTAAAACTCATCGGCGGTATTTTTAAGCATATGGCGGTCGTGCGATACAGTAACCATGGCGCCTTCAAAGCCTTGTAGTGCCATAACAAGTGCATGGCGCATTTCTAAATCAAGGTGGTTTGTAGGCTCATCGAGTAGTAATAAGTTTGGCTTTTGGTATACCAACATGGCAAGTACTAAACGTGCTTTTTCGCCGCCCGAAAATGGGGCTACGGGCTCAAGGGCTTTATCACCAATGAAGGCAAAGCCACCTAAAAAGTCACGTAGTGATTGCTCAGTGGCTTTTGGGTCGAGGCGTTGCAAGTGCATTATTGCACTGGCTTTTAAATCAAGAGATTCAAGTTGATGCTGCGCAAAGTAACCAATATTTAATCCGTGATGCTGAACAACTTCACCAGCTTGCGGCTCTAAATCACCAGAAAGCAGTTTAATTAGCGTTGATTTACCCGCGCCATTTCGACCTAATAAAGCAATTCGGCTACCTGGTACAAGGTTTAGCTCTATATTATTTAAAATGGTGACGTCACCATAACCCGCTTTTGCTTTATCTATTGTCATTAGTGGGTTTGGCAATGCTTTTGGCTCTGCAAACTCAAAGTTAAACGGCGAGTCGGCATGTGCTGGCGCTAGTTTTTCCATGCGTTCAAGCGCTTTTACACGGCTTTGTGCTTGTTTGGCTTTACTGGCTTTTGCTTTAAAGCGCGTTATAAACTGCTCAAGGTGCGCAATTTGATCTTGTTGCTTATCAAACATTGCTTGTTGTTGTAGTAAGCGCTCAGCTTTTTGGCGCTCAAACTGCGAGTAGTTACCTTTGTACACGTTAATAAGTTGCTTATCTACATGCCAAATTTGATCAACCACCGCATCTAAAAACTCACGGTCATGCGATATAAGTACAAGGGTGCCTGTGTAAGCACGTAAAAAGCGTTCAAGCCAATAAACGGCATCTAAATCAAGGTGGTTTGTTGGCTCATCGAGAAGTAGTAAATCGGCGTCGCGTATTAATGCTTGGGCAAGGTTTAAACGCATACGCCAACCACCAGAGAACGAGCTTACAGGGTTTTCTATCAGGTTATTGGCAAAGCCTAAGCCGTGTAATAGCTCACCTGCGGTTGATTCAATGCTATAGCCTTTAATGTTTTCAAGCTGAATATGTACTTTGGCTTGTGTGTCGCCATCGTTGTTTTTCTCGGCCTCACGCAGTGCTATACGCATTGCGTAGTATTCTGGGTGGCCTTGAAGTACATAATCAATCGCGCTTATTTCAAGTGCAGGTGTCTCTTGCTTAACAGAGGCAATAGACCAATCTTTTGGAATGCTGCAGTTACCGGCATCTAGTTGCAGTTCTGATTTTAGTAAACCAAATAACGTTGATTTTCCACAGCCATTAGCGCCAACAAGGCCTACTTTATGTTCTGGAAATAATGTAGCTGATGCGTTTTTTAATAAGGCTTTACCGCCACGAAGTAGTTCTATTTCTGATATTTGGATCATGAATGCGTTACTTTACTGTGCCCTTGTTAAGTTGGCGCTATCATAGCATAGAACTTAATGCGCTTATCAAGCGTATCAACAAGTGAAGTTATACGATAAAATAGCGGCAGTTCAAACCACAGGAAAAATGTTGTGAGACAAAAGAAGCGATTTATTGCTGGTGCATCGTGCCCTGACTGCAAAGCCATGGATACTATGATGCTATACAGAGAACATGATGTTGAAAAAGTAGAGTGTGTTGAGTGTGGCCATAAAATGGCGCAACCCGATAACGCTGTTCAGGCGTCTACTCGCCAATTTGAACAAGTAATTGGTGTATTTAAACCGGGCGACTAACCCGGTTTTTTATTACCTAATTATTACCGGCTTAGTAATGCGGTGGAGGCGGCTCAGGTACTTCAGACATCATAGACGATGATGACTGCGATTCTTTGATTTTTTCTGCTAGCAGCTCAGTTTGGCGTTTCATTTTTGCTAAAAGTTGCTGGTGCACTTTTATTTCATCATTTAAAACTTCAATCGTTTCATCTTGAAAAGCCACTTTGGCTTCAAGTTCCATTAAGCGATGTTCAATTGTGTTCATTATTCTCTCGTATAATAAATCGCTCTGCGATACCGCTGGAGCTTTCGGTTAACAACGACTTACCGTTATCTGTAAATGTCACATCTAGCACCACCGCTGATTTAGGCTTACTGCCTTCGCGCGGGGTAACCTGCCAAGTTTGAATTTTTTCACCGCTTGGTATTTGCCACAAATCTACGCGCTTATTTGGCGAGCCGGTTGCAAGCAAAGTGCCTTGTTCGTTAAAACGCACAGCAGTAAAAATTTTCTGACGCGCAATATACTTCAGTTTACTCACAAGATCACCTGTAGTCAGCTTCCATACATTTGCTTGTGCCATACTATCGGCCGTAAACGCATAGCGACCTTGTGGATCGAGCGTTACTTGGGTAACACGCGTTGGGTGATTAAAACGATGAATTACTTGCCCTGTACGTGTATCCCAAAAGTAAGCAACATAATCGTTAGAGCCACTTAAGGCAAAGCGTCCGTTAGGTGATAGGTCAACGGTGTTAACTTTATCTTGATGACCTAAAAACTCAATACGACGCCCGGTTTCTAGGTTTACAAATACGACAACGCCGTCGCTACGGCCGTATAAAACACTACGGCCTTGATCGCTAATGGCAATATCACGAATACTGGCTTTTTGTATTTTGTAATAACCTTTATTTTTGCCTGTGGCTATATCCCATACAGCAAACGTGGTTTTTTCGGCGGTAACAGCCACGCTGTTATCAAAAGCAATAGCAACGGCGTATACCAAACTGTCTTGATCTTGCTGCTGAAACCATTGGTATTTTAGTACCTGCTGTTGATTATCCCACAGGGCGACCCCATGGTTGATAGAGGAGATCAAACTGTATTTACCATCGTTTGAAAGTGTAGATGAAAACGCACCTTGCGCAGCATGTTCGTAACTTGCTACAGCGTGTTGTTTTTTATCGGTACAGGCGATGGCTAAAAAACAGCTAAATACGATTAAAAAAGTACGAAATATCGACATATTACAGGTATTTCCCCTTAACTCTTAGTGACTGAGAGGTTAGACTAGGACGCGTTAAATGCCTAGGTTGTTTGTCTAATCACTGGATATGTTTTTAGTTTAGCTAACAATGTGGAATTTAGTCATTAAACAAGCAGCCTATCATGTGGGCCGTTAATCTTTAACTAGTAATAATACATTAAAATGACAACTGCAAAGTGTGTCGGAGATTTAAAATGAAAAAGACGATTAGATTGTCATTGATTGCAGCGTCAGTTTTAGCGCTTACAGCTTGTAATCAAGAAGCAAAAAAAGAACAAGCTGAAATTAAATTAGACACTGTAGAACAGCAACAAGCATACGGTATTGGTGCATCTGTAGGTAACTTTTTAAATAAAGACCTAGCAGACAAAACAGAAATTGGTATTGAACTAGACCAAGCACTTTTAATTCGTGGTTTTGAAGATGCACTTGCTGGTAATGCAAAAATTGACGAAGAAAAAATTCGCGAAGTATTAACTGCACTAGATACATCAGTACGTACTAAGCAAGAAGAAAAAGCAAAAGTAGAGTCTGAAAAAAGCAAAGAAGCGGGTGTTAAATACCTAGCTGACAACGCTAAAAAAGAAGGCGTTACAGTAACTGAGTCTGGCCTGCAGTATGAAGTACTTAGCGAAGGCGATGGCGAAAAGCCAGTAGCAACTGATGTAGTTAAAGTGCACTACAAAGGGACTTTATTAGACGGTACTGAGTTTGATAGCTCATATGCACGTAACGAACCGACAACTTTCCCTCTTAACCGCGTAATTGCGGGTTGGACTGAAGGTTTACAACTTATGTCAGTGGGTTCTAAGTACAAGTTCACTATTCCTTCAGAACTTGCTTACGGCGATCGTGACTTAGGTAAGATTCCAGCTAATTCAACACTTGTATTTGAGGTTGAATTACTTGAAATTCAAAATGAAGAAGCACCAGCACAATAATAAGCTTAGTGTGTAAATGCAAAAAGGGACCTTAGGTCCCTTTTTTAATACGTTACTTACATGTACTAATTTTTGTGATTAGAAAACAGGTTATCAATAAGTTCATCTTCAAGCTCAAAGCGCACTTCTAATGCCTCACCAATCACAGAAAGGTCATTGTCAAACCCTACTAATAAATCCTCTTTGTCTACTTCGGCGTATTTGTCGTTAAAATCAAGTGCCACATCTGTTGTGCTTGAAATACGTGGATAGATAGAGTTTGCAAGTTCTTGACTTTGTAAGCCCTTTTTCTCACATGCTTTTGCTATATCATCATAAACTTCAAAGTGGCCTGCAGATAAGTAGTCCATTAAAAGTTGGCAGAAAGATTCAATTAGCTTTGGCTCTGGCAACGCTTGGTCTTTTTTATCGTACGGTGTAAAACCTGCAATTTTGCAATAAAGTACAATAAGTTCTTGGCGTTCGTTTAGCCATTTATCAATTACTGTGTGGCTACCACCCCATTTTTGTTGAGCTTTTTCTACACGCGTCAGCATAACTGTTCTCCTAGCTGGGTTGGTCTTTTTTAAATAAAATATTATCGGTTTCTATGCATCAAGATATATTTTATTCGTGAGTATATCAACAAGTAAAGTGCCCCTCTTGGAAGTTGCATCTTTTTAGATTAATTAAATAGAGGAAGTTTTGTTGTAGGTAAGAAAAAACCACCGATTAAGGTGGTTTAATTTCTTTCAGTGACTTGTTATGACAAGCTTTCTTATTTTTTTGAGATGATTTTTATAGTTATTATTTTAAAGCATTTATTTTTATTATTATAAGATTTTTATTGTTGTTTTTATTAACGCGGGACAAACAATAACAAGGTTTTTGTAATGTTGCAAACATATTAACAAAAGGTTTTAAATGTTATCGTTTATTGCTTTTTTTATAGTCAAAACGTATTAAAACCTTAAATTATATTGATCGATTTTAAGGTAAAGCTGTTTTCGTCTTTAAGCAATAGAGGGGCGGTGAATATGGTGGTACAATCTTGCATAATTTATAAAAGTCTTAGGATCATTTACGCCATGAGCGAATTAAAAAACGACCGTTATTTACGTGCACTTGCAAAACAACCCGTTGATGTAACTCCGGTATGGATGATGCGCCAAGCAGGACGCTACTTACCAGAATACCGCGCTACACGTGCACAAGCGGGCGATTTTATGAGCCTGTGTCGCAATGCTGAGCTTGCGTGTGAAGTAACATTACAGCCATTACGCCGCTACCCGTTGGATGCAGCTATATTATTTAGTGACATTTTAACCATTCCTGATGCTATGGGTTTAGGTCTGTATTTTGAAACTGGCGAAGGCCCTAAGTTTGAACGTCCTATTTCATCACTTGCGGATGTTAAAAAAATCCCAAAATTAGACCCTACCGATGAGCTTGGTTACGTAATGAACGCAGTAAGTACTATTCGCCGTGAACTTAAGGGCGAAGTACCACTCATTGGTTTTTCTGGTTCTCCTTGGACGCTAGCAACTTATATGGTTGAAGGCGGTAGCAGCAAAGTATTTGGTAAAATCAAAAAAATGGCGTTTGCAGAACCGCAAACATTGCATTTATTACTAGATAAACTAGCAGACTCGGTTATTGACTACTTAAATGCTCAAATTAAAGCTGGCGCGCAATCGTTAATGGTATTTGACTCATGGGGTGGTGTATTAAGCCCGCGTGATTACAACGAATTTTCACTGCAATACATGCATAAAATTGTTGATGGTTTAATTCGCGAATACGATGGTCGTAGAGTCCCTGTTACTTTGTTTACTAAAAATGGCGGTCAATGGATTGAAGCAATTGCAGCAACAGGCTGTGATGCAGTAGGTCTTGATTGGACTATTAACATTAGCGACGCTAAGCGCCGTGTTGGTGATAAAGTGGCTTTACAAGGTAATATGGACCCGTCTATGTTACACGGTACACCAGAGCGTATTCGCCAAGAAGTTGGTACTATTTTAGAAGATTTTGGTACAGGCAATGGCCATGTATTTAACTTAGGCCACGGCATTACACCAGATGTAGATCCTGAAAATGCGGGTGTATTTATTAATGCCGTACACGAGTTAAGCGCTAAATATCACAAATAATTATGAGTGCTTTCGGGCAGTAGTCATAACGCGACCAATTAGCACAACACAGCACTGGTCTGTTAATAATATTTAGTTGATTAGTGGAATAATATTAAACCAATGCAAAAATCCGATATCAGGCTTCTGATATCGGATTTTTAATGCTACAAGTTATACTAATTCTTAATAATACTTAATCAATTTAAGGGATTAAACGCAGCACTAACTACGTTAAAAATTTGCAGATTTAGAACAGCTAAGTAATAAAATTTTTGGCTCATTATCTACGTCATTTTCTTATCTCAAAATGGATAACTTAACTAAGCGAATTGGTATTTTCTTCTTCCAATTGTTTGAATTTATATTTATTTACTCAATACAGTAATGTTACTTATCCTCTAGCTACAAGTCAGCGTATATAATATTAAATTCAATTAGTTCAAACAGAAGGGCTGAGTTTACTCTGCCATTTTTATTATTTCATCCCAGTCATTTTTAGTAACGGGCATGACTGATAATCGCCCACCTTTTTTAAGTGCGATTTCAGTAATATTATCGTTTGCTTTAATAGCCTTAAGATTAACTCGTTTCTTTAAATGGCTTTGGTAAGTAACCTCAACAACTACCCAGCGTGGTTTGTCGTTGCAGGCTTTGGCATCATAGTAATCGCTGCTTAAATCAAACTGAGTTGGATCTGGGTAGGCATCATGTGTCACAACAGCAATACCCACTACGCCTACATCTTTGCAGCTTGAATGGTAAATCATCACTGAATCACCAACTTTAACGCCATCACGCATAAAGTTTCGGGCTTGGTAATTACGTACGCCTTCCCAGAGAGTCGTCTGGTTTGGTGCGTTTTTTAAATCATCAATTGAAAATCCATCGGGTTCGGTTTTAAATAACCAATATGGCATAGTGCTATTCCTAACAAAGATTTACATAGTTCCAGTCTATAGTATCATTAACTTATCTGGGGATTGAGGAAGAAATAATGGGCCAAGTATTAGATGATTTATTGTCACTATTAACACTTGAAGAAATTGAGCAAGGGTTATACCGAGGACAAAGCCAAGATTTAGGTTTTGGTGCTGTATTTGGTGGGCAAGTTATGGGTCAGGCGCTTTCTGCTGCTAAAGAAACATTACCTGAAGGGCGTATAGTTCATTCATTACACTCTTACTTTTTACGGCCAGGCGATCCGGCTAAACCCATTGTTTATGATGTGGAAACTATTCGAGATGGAAAGAGCTTTAGCACTCGTCGAGTAAAAGCGATTCAATATGGTAAACCTATCTTTTATATGACTGCGTCATTTCAGGGTGAAGAAAATGGCTTGTCACATCAAGCGACAATGCCTGATGTCCCCGCACCTGAAAAACTTCGCTCATCGCTTGAGTTTTATCAAGATAACGCTTCACATATTCCAGAGGTTATCCGTAATAAGTTTACGCGTGAAATGCCAATTGAAATGCGACCTGTAACATTTCATAACCCATTTAAGCCAGAGGTTATGGAGCCGGTTAAACATATTTGGTTTAAGGCAAATGGTGAAATGCCTGACGATCAACGTATCCATAATTATTTATTAGCGTATGCATCTGATTTTGAATTTTTGCCAACTGCATTGCAGCCACACGGTGTATCGTTTATGCAACCAAACATGCAAGTAGCGACTATTGACCATGCAATGTGGTTTCATCGTCCATTTAGAATGGATGATTGGATTTTATATTCAATTGATAGTCCAAGTGCGAGTAATGGGTGTGGTTTGGTACGCGGGCAGTTTTTTGATCGCCAAGGCAACTTGGTTGCCTCAACAATGCAAGAAGGGGTTATGCGTCAGCGCTAACCCCCTTTTATAAATGCATTGCTAGTTACACTGATCTTGAACTATATCGCTGATTGACTGCCATACGCGTGCTGGCAGTAATGCTTTAAGGTGTGCGTAGGTTTCACATAGTTGTGTGCTACCTACTAAGCCCTTATCACCTTCTGTTATTAACGACTCGCCACGTAAGTTTTCAATAAAGCTAACAAGTACTTTTTTATCAAAAAATTCAGGTGTTTTAATACCATGCAGTGTACCTAAACGCTGTGCGAGTACTTGGCTTTCTCTCTCAAGTTCTGCTTTTTCAATGCCATCACTTGTTTGAATAAAACCGATTACAATAGCGTATCGTTGCAGGGTAAAGCTAAGTGCTCGTCCAAGCATTTCTAGCTTAGCTAAGCAGTCATTACTGTTCGTTATATGAATGTTATCGCCATCAAACTCAATTAAATTTTGATCGGCAAAATTAGCTAAAATACGCGTTATATAGTTTTCATCAAGAGGCTGTAAATACCATTCTTTAGCAAACAACGGATAAAACGTTTTTACAAGTTGCTGGCATTGAGCAATAGTTGTGCTGTGTTGTTTAAATAGATGTAGTGCAATTAAGCTTGGTACTGCAAACAAGTGCAAAATATTGTTTCGGTAGTAATTAAACAGTACTTTTTCTTTATCGCTAATCGTAATAATTTCGCCAAACTCATCACTGATAACTTCAAACTTATTAAGCTTTAATGCATGCGTTAGTAATTGCTCTGGTGTTTCGTCTGGTGTAGTTACTTTATTACTGTAGCTGGCATCGCGCTGTAAGCGCAGATAAAAATCAAGCTGTGCTAATAGCTTTGGTTTACTCAATGCTTGTTTATCGTTAACCAGTAAAATCATCGCGAGTAAGTTAACCGCATTAAGCGCCGCTGCATTATTAATTTTAACCATTACTTGGTCGGCAAGTTTAGTTACTTGTGGTGCTAACCATTGTGGCTTTTGCACGTCAGTTGGGTGTATTGAATCACGCCAATTTGGTTGGTTATCGTTTAAGTATTGGTTAATAGAGATTGGATCGCCAAAGTTTAAATTACCACGACCGTAGTTTTTAAGGTTTTTGATTGCCTTAAAAATACCAAATATAGATTCGCCTTTTTTATCTTTACCATCAAGCTCTTTAAGGTAGGTGTTAATTTCCATTACGTGCTCGTAGCCAATGTACACAGGAACGATAGATATTGGTCTGTCTATTCCGCGTAGCATTGCTTGTAATGTCATAGATAGCATACCCGTTTTAGGCGGGAGTAAGCGTCCAGTTCGGCTTCGACCGCCCTCCGTGTAAAACTTAACAGAGTAACCTTTAATAAACAGTTGGCTTAAATATTCTTTGAATATGGCAGAATAAAGTTTATTACCTGCAAATGAGCGACGAATAAAAAACGCACCAGATCGTCTAAATATGCCACCGGCAGGGAAAAAGTTAAGATTTATACCAGCAGCTATATGCGGAGGTACTAAACCTAAATGATAAATAGAGTAAGTAAGCAGTAAGTAATCCATATGGCTGCGATGACAAGGCATATAAATTATTTCATGTCCTTTATCAGTTAGTTCATGAATTTGCTCTGCGTGTTTAATATCAATACCGTTATAAAGCTTATTCCATAACCAAGTTAAAAACCGCTCAGCGACACGTATCATTGCTTCAGAGTAATTAGCGGCTATTTCATCAAGTAGCTTAAGTGCATTTTGACGCGCTTCAGTTTGGCTAATATTTTTAGCGTTAGCTTCATCTTGAATTGCTTTTTTTATGGTCGGTGATGCTAATAATGAATTAAACAATTGCTCGCGCGATGGCATTTTAGGGCCAGTAGCCGCGAGTTTTTGGCGCTTAAAGTGAACACGAGCTACACGTAATAATTTATGCGGTAACTCACTTACATCTGCTTTTTCATTTACTAAAAGCGATAGGTCGAGCGGTTGGCTAAAGCGAATAAAGTTATCGCGTCCTGAGAACAGCACCACAAAAAACTTTCTAAACCAGCTAGGAGTCAAAGAGTGCGTAATTAAAGTGCGTAGTCCAGGCTTTTCTTTACCAGGATCGCGACCCCATAAAATAGTTACAGGAACCACTTGTACGTTTTGTTGCCCACTTTGTATTAAGTACTCAATAATTTGCTTACCTTGATCTAAAGCATTGGTTGGCTTTGCTTTATCACCAAATAATGGTGGTGGGTTTTTAATTCCGATAAAACGTTCTAAATTTTGAGTGCCTAACACTTGTTCATCAGTTGGGCTCGGTAAGCCATTTTTTTTACATGCATGTGCGAGGGCAGCTAAATCAAATCGTGAATTTAGACGCACTATATAAAATGTAGGGTACTTGGGATTTAGGTCATACTGTTTAATAGGGTTCTCTGGCAGTACTTTGCTTTTTACAAATAAGCGGCTGAATCCAGCAGATAGAACATTTAAACAATAATTAAAAATACGCATCGACTCACCATATTGAGAGTATTAAGGGCAAAATTAGCGCAGTAGGATACCATAATATCTAAAAATCACTTAGTTTGCGTAATTAAGGTGTTAACTTGTTTTATTGACTAACAGTAGAGGCATTAGTTCAAGTATAGCTAGTAAGCATATATGGGCGCTTATTTAATCAAATTTATAGTTATTGTATTGTTTCTAAATAGTTGTTGCATTTATCACCAATACCTCTATAATACGCAGGCTTTCAAAATTCCCCTGGGAACTAGAAAGGATAAATTAAGCTTGGATTTCAAGCTAATAAACAGGAGTTCCGATATGGAACTCAACGTAGATATAATTAAGCAGCCGGCATCTTAAGTTTTAAGATTGTTCCGGACGTTTTTTTATGCTCTTTTAAATGCTCTTTATATTGAGGTTAAGAATGTCAAATCAACGCATTCGTATTCGCCTAAAAGCTTTTGACCACCGTTTGATTGACCAATCAACGGCAGAAATCGTGGAAACTGCGAAACGCACTGGCGCACAAGTACGTGGTCCAATCCCACTACCAACACGCTTTGAACGTTTTACTGTACTAACTTCACCGCACGTTAATAAAGATGCGCGTGATCAGTACGAGATCCGCACCCATAAACGTCTGATAGACATCGTAGAACCAACTGATAAGACTGTAGACGCACTTATGCGTTTAGATCTTGCTGCTGGTGTTGATGTTCAAATCAGCCTGGGTTAATCGAAAGATTAGAGAGGTTTTAGGAAAATGGCATTAGGTCTAGTCGGTCGTAAAGTGGGTATGACACGAATCTTCACTGAAGATGGTGTATCTATCCCTGTGACAGTTATTGAAGCGACACCTAACCGCATTGCTCAGATCAAATCTGACGCAACAGACGGTTATAACGCGCTTCAAGTAACCGCAGGCACTAAAAAAGCAAGTCGTGTAAACAAAGCTAAAGCGGGTCATTTCGCTAAAGCTGGTGTTGAAGCGGGTCGCGGTCTGTGGGAATTCCGCCTTAACGGTGGTGAAGGCGATTTTGAAGTAGGCGCAGAGCTTACTGTTGAATTATTCAACGAAATCAACAAGGTTGACGTAACCGGTACTTCTAAAGGTAAAGGTTTCCAAGGTGGTGTTAAGCGCTGGAATTTCAGCATGCAAGACGCTACACATGGTAACTCTCTATCTCACCGTGCTCCTGGTTCAATCGGTCAAAACCAATCACCTGGTAAGGTGTTTAAAGGTAAGAAAATGGCCGGTCATATGGGTGCTGAGCGTGTAACGACTCAAAACTTAGAACTAGTTCGCGTTGACGCTGAGCGTAATTTGCTTTTAGTTAAGGGTGCAGTACCTGGAGCTATTGGCGGTGACGTTATCGTTAAACCAGCTGTTAAAGCATAAGTCCTGGAGATTTAGTGATGGAATTAGCAATTAAAGACGCTTCTGGCGGTCTTGAAGTTTCTGAAGCTACTTTTGGACGTGAGTTTAACGAAGCATTAGTACACCAAGTAGTTGTTGCATACGCAGCAGGCGCTCGTCAAGGTACTCGTGCTCAGAAGACACGTTCTGAAGTAAGCGGTGGTGGTAAAAAACCATGGGCTCAAAAAGGTACTGGCCGTGCACGTGCCGGTACAATCCGTAGCCCAATTTGGCGTTCAGGTGGCGTTAGCTTTGCAGCTAAACCACAAGACCACAGCCAAAAAGTAAACCGTAAAATGTACCGTGGTGCGATTAAAAGCATCTTATCTGAATTAGTTCGTCAAGAGCGTTTAATCGTTGTTGAAAGTTTTGCTCTAGCAGCACCAAAAACTAAAGAACTAGTTGCTAAGCTTAAAGAACTTGAGCTTAAAGATGTTCTTATCGTGACTGAAGAAGTAGATGAAAATCTATTCTTATCGGCACGCAACCTTTATAAGGTTGACACGCGTGATGTAGCTGGTATCGATCCTGTAAGCTTAATTGCTTTCGACAAGGTACTTATTACAGCCGCTGCTGTTAAGCAACTTGAGGAGGCGCTAGCATGATTCGCGAAGAACGTCTTTTAAAAGTGATCGTTGCTCCACATATCTCTGAAAAAAGCACAATTGCAGCTGAAGAAAACAATACTATTGTTTTTAAAGTAGCAACTGACGCAACTAAAGCTGAAGTTAAAGTAGCAGTTGAGAAGCTTTTTGAAGTAGAAGTAACGGGTGTTCGCACACTTAATGTTAAGGGTAAAACAAAACGTACTGGCGCACGTTTCGGTCGTCGTAACGACTGGAAAAAAGCTTACGTTACTCTTAAAGAAGGTAGTGAACTAGACTTTGTCGGCGGCGCCGAGTAATAAGGGGATAGAATTATGGCACTTCAAAAGTGTAAGCCTACTTCTGCGGGCCGTCGTCACCTAGTTAAAGTGGTTAACTCTGATCTACATAAGGGTAAGCCATACGCACCACTTTTAGAGAAAAACTCTAAATCAGGTGGTCGTAATAACAATGGTCGTATTACGGTTCGTCATATCGGTGGTGGTCATAAGCAACATTACCGTTTAATCGATTTTAAACGTACTAAAGATGGCATTCCAGCCACTGTTGAACGTTTAGAATACGATCCAAATCGTAGCGCAAACATCGCTCTTGTATTATATGCAGACGGTGAGCGTCGTTACATTATCGCACCTAAAGGCTTAAAAGCTGGCGATGCAATCCAGTCTGGTGTTGATGCACCAATCAAACCTGGTAATGCATTACCAATGCGTAATATGCCTGTAGGTTCGACTGTTCACAACGTAGAATTAAAACCAGGTAAAGGTGCTCAAATCGCACGTTCTGCTGGTGCATACGTTCAAATCCTTGCTCGTGATGGTCAGTATGTAACATTACGTCTTCGTTCAGGCGAAGTTCGTAAAGTTGAATCTGATTGTCGTGCGACTCTAGGTGAAGTAGGCAATGCTGAGCATATGCTTCGTTCACTTGGTAAAGCAGGTGCAAATCGCTGGCGTGGTATTCGTCCGACAGTTCGTGGTGTTGCCATGAACCCGGTAGATCACCCACACGGTGGTGGTGAAGGTCGTACATCTGGTGGTCGTCATCCTGTGTCTCCATGGGGTAAACCGACTAAGGGTGCGAAGACGCGTAAGAACAAGCGTACGGATAAATTTATAGTACGTCGTCGTACTAAGTAATATTGAGGAATAGCCATGCCACGCTCTCTCAAGAAGGGTCCTTTTATAGACCTACACTTGCTGAAGAAGGTAGAGAAAGCTTTGGAAAGCGGTGAGAAAAAGCCAATTAAAACTTGGAGCCGTCGTTCAATGATCATACCTAACATGATCGGATTGACCATTGCTGTCCATAATGGTCGCCAGCACGTACCAGTTTTCGTTTCTGACGAAATGATCGGTCACAAACTAGGTGAATTTGCACCAACTCGCACTTACCGTGGCCATGCTGCGGATAAGAAAGCGAAGAAACGATAAGAGGGGAAGATAAATGCAAGCATTAGCTAAACATAAATTCGCCTCTGGTTCGGCGCAAAAAGCACGTCTAGTTGCAGATCAGATCCGCGGGTTACCTGTAGATCGCGCACTAGAAATCCTGGCGTACAGCCCGAAGAAAGCGGCTGTATTAGTTAAGAAAGTACTTGAGTCTGCTATTGCTAACGCAGAGCATAACGAAGGTGCTGACATTGATGAGCTACGCATAACAACGATTTTTGTGGACGATGGTCCAACAATGAAACGTATTATGCCTCGTGCTAAAGGACGCGCAGACCGCATCCTTAAGCGTACAAGCCATATCACTGTTATGGTTTCAGATAGCTAGGAGTATAAGTAATGGGACAAAAAGTTCATCCTACTGGTATTCGCCTAGGTATATCTAAACCTTGGGTTTCTACCTGGTACGCGAGTTCAAAAGATTTCTCTGCACAGCTTTTTGGCGATCACAAAGTACGTACATTCCTTACTAAGGAATTGAAAACGGCTTCTGTGTCTAAAATCGTTATTGAGCGTCCAGCAAAATCAATCCGTGTAACAATTCATACGGCTCGTCCGGGTGTTGTTATCGGTAAAAAAGGCGAAGACGTAGAAAAATTACGTCAAGCGGTAACTAAAATCGCTGGTGTACCTGCTCAGATAAATATTTCTGAAGTACGTAAACCAGAACTAGATGCACAACTAGTAGCAGACGGCATTGCCTCTCAACTAGAACGTCGTGTTATGTTCCGTCGCGCTATGAAGCGTTCGGTACAAAATGCAATGCGCATCGGTTCTAAAGGGATTAAAGTTGAAGTTAGCGGTCGTCTTGGCGGCGCTGAAATCGCACGTTCAGAATGGTATCGTGAAGGTCGTGTACCTCTACATACTCTTCGTGCTGATATCGATTACGCAACTTCTGAAGCCTTAACCACTTATGGTATCATTGGTGTTAAAGTTTGGATCTTCAAAGGCGAAGTTATTGGTGGTTTACCACTAGTACAAGAGCAAGAGAAGCCAGCTAAACGCGCACCAAAGAAAGCCAAGAAAAGTGCTAAGTAGAGGTAGCGAGTAATGTTACAGCCAAAACGTACAAAATTCCGTAAAATGCACAAAGGCCGCAACCGCGGTCTAGCGCAAAACGGTAACAAAGTAAGCTTCGGTACTTTCGGATTGAAAGCAACTGGCCGTGGCCGTATGACTGCTCGTCAAATCGAAGCAGCTCGTCGTGCTATGACGCGTCACGTGAAACGTCAAGGTAAAATCTGGATTCGTGTCTTCCCTGACAAACCGATTACAGAAAAACCTCTTGAAGTTCGTATGGGTAAAGGTAAAGGTTCTGTTGAATATTGGGTTGCTGAAATTCAGCCTGGTAAAGTACTTTACGAAATGGAAGGTGTTTCAGAAGAGCTTGCTCGTGAAGCGTTTGACCTTGCTGCTCGTAAACTGCCATTCAAAACAACTTTCGTAACTCGGACGGTAATGTGATGAAAGCTAGCGAACTAAAAGACAAAAGCGTAGAAGAGCTTAATGCTGAACTTCTAGGACTACTTCGTGAGCAATTTAATATGCGCATGCAAGCTAGCACTGGTCAGTTAGCTCAGACACACACGCTAAGAACAGTACGCCGCGATATCGCGCGTGTAAAAACAGTTATTAACCAGAAGGCAGGTCAATAATGAGCGATAAAATTCGTACTCTTCAAGGCCGTGTAATCAGCGACAAGATGGAAAAATCTTTCACTATCGCTATCGCACGTTATGTGAAGCACCCAATTTATGGGAAATTCATTAAACGTACGACTAAGTTACACGTACATGACGAAAATAACACAGCAAAAGCGGGTGACGTAGTTACTATCCGTGAATGCGCACCAATTTCTAAGAATAAATCTTGGACTTTAGTAGACGTTATTTCTAGTCCAAAACAAGCTTAATTTTTTAATTAAGTTAGTTTTGAAAAAAAGCCCCGGCATTAGCTGGGGCTTTTTGCTTTTAGTACTGCAGTAAAGCCACTTATTGATGGTTTTTAACCTAATAACAGTGCCTCCCTAAATGAACTAAACCTGCCTAATTATACTCATAGAATAAACTGTTCACAGGGAGCGGATGTGTTTAAAGGTAACTATAAAGCGTGGGGTATATCAATTGGTTTGCATGTTGTTGTTATTTATTTGATTTCGAGGCAAACGATTGAGATAGCACAACCCCCTACAGGCAAAGTAATAAAAGCTTATGTAATGGTGGACCTTGCAACATTAACTAGTAATAAAAATAGTAAGCAACCCAGTGCTTCATTCTCTGAAAATAATACTGATCTTGATGCAAGTGAGTTAACAGCTAAGCCGCTTAAAGAACGTGATTTTGAAAACGACAAGCAATTAGAATCAGATTTACCGGATGGTGCTATTACAGCAAATGGAAATACGGCCACAAGTACCGATGGAAAAAAGCATAATGTTGATAAGGTAGTTATTGATAATATAAAGAGTAAGGTTAATTCAAAAGCTAAACAGCAGTCATTTAAAAAGCTTAACCCTTACGCATTGATACCTCAGTTTTCAACTTCAAATAAGGCCATTGTATCGTTTGATTACACGCAAATAGCAACTTTGCCAAATAGTAAAAACCACCAACAAATTACGGTTCCTATTGAGCATTCTAGTGATTTAAAATCAGTGATATTATGGCAAAACGCTGATGGAGGTAAGCGAACGGAGATGTATAAAGGTATGTGTTATGACATCGATTTCAATGGTGTGATGGGGAAAGTAGGGTTGCCGCAAGGATCACCAAGGCCATGTAAAAATAACGATGCTATTTTATTCGATAAAATAATGGATAAATGGAACGTTAAAAAGCAAATTCGGTAGTGGGTTCATAATTTACGAAACTTATGTGTTTGCGATAAAACGCCTATTACGACTGACACTAAAATACACAGCACAGAGCTTACAATTAAAAAGCGGTTTTCAATCCGGCTAACTTGTCTTTCGCCCACAATTTGGTATGTAACATCCCCCTCTATAAATCGCTCGCCTTGATATTGCTGAGTCACATTAAACGCTAAAAAATCCCTTAGCTTTGCTTGATAGGTGAAGTAGGTTTCTGGATAAAAAATTTCATATGTTGCACACAGCCATATTACAAGACTAGTGATAAACAGGAGCAAACTCATAAGCGGCATTTTTTTAAATGATGTGTGTTGTGATGGTTTTGAGGGTGAATACTTATCTAAACACGCTTCGCCATAGCAAAGTTCGAGCTTTTCAATTACCTCAGTGGAAGGAATAAATTGTCCATTTTCGAGCTTAGATAAGTAAGACTGCTGGATACCAATTTCACGTGCAGCAAATGCTTGGGTCCACTTTTTGTTTGCTCTAATGCGTTTTAATTCTGTTCCTAATGATGACATGTTTCCATACTCTAATTGTTTACTTACCCGCGCATTATCGCTAAAAATGAGTTTTTTAAATAGCCTGCTGAGTTATATTCATGGCGATGAATAAAAAGAATATCATGAATATTAGTGAGTTATATATTAATTAGGTGTTTTTTAGTTATGCTAAGCAGACTTATTAATAAAGGAGTATAACTAATGAAAACGTATTTTTATAAAGCAGTAATCTGTATTACCTTGGGGTTTTTATCCTCAGCATGTATTGCAGAGCCAGTATTTGCGATTAAAGCAACTATTTATAAATTAGAAAATAATATAACCATAGACAGCCAAGTAGATGAAACACTAAAAAATCTACAACCCATTCATCAACCTCAACTATTAGCCAGCTTAAACAAAAGTGCATTAATAGAAATAGGTGACGATGAGCAGTTAACAGCCCTTGAGATTAAAACAAATAAAGAAGGCAGCTATTTTAACGCGAGTATGAAACTTAAAGAAAAAGTAGACAGCCAATGGGAGTCTATTACGTCTTTTATGCCAAATATTCCAAATGGGCAAACGGTGTATTTTAGTCGCACATTTGCAGACAATGTATGGGTGATTAAACTAACAGGGCAGCGCTATGAGTCTATTGCGCTTGGTCAGGCGAGTTTTAAATAGCTTCAGCCTTGGCTGAAGCTATATTTCTCTACCAAATCATTTCTACAAATTCAGGGTAGTCGATATAGGGATTACGATTACCTTGAAATTCAAACGCAGCTTGGTTTCGGTCTATTTCCATTTGGCTCACAGGGTCTGCGTTATGCCAATTAAGCAACATAGCAACAACCCAGCTTTCAAATACTTGGTTACTTGACCCATTAAGTACCGCATTACTTGCAGTGGTATTATTTTGCCAAGAGCCGATTACGTTTTCATAACGTGTAGCCATATAAAAATAAGCGCGAGCAAAGTCACCTTTAAATTCATCAATCGGTTCAAATACTGTACCTGAGTAATTAATTGCGCTACTTGCAGAGCCTAGTTTGCTGCCATTGGTTGATCTAAACGTAGCGCTTGCCACTTCACCAAACGGAAAGTTGCTACGTTTAGAATTTACATAACCATCGGTTGCATAAATGTGGTGAACATCTGAGTTCATAGGCTCATTTGTGCCGCCAAACCAACTTTTAGGGAATGAATGCTCGCGGTTGTAACATCCGCCTTCGCCACTATAGTTACCACACTGATCGCTTATTGCTGTGTATGTGTAGCTATCGTTGCCGTTTGGCTTTTCGCTGTACATATCTAAAATACTATTATCGTTTTCAAAATATATATCGCGAGCCGATGAATCATAAAAATTCCAGATTGCAGAATATCCCTGCGAACTATGATTATTAATAATGTTATAAAGCTCAGTTTTTAGTGCGTAACCGGTTAGGCCTTGTGCTGTAATATAATAACCTGTTGGTGTAGTTGGGGTGCTGCCAGAACCACTGCCCAGCGTAAATGAGGTGCTTTCAGCGTTGCTGAAGCTTTCGCCACTTGCAAGTGTTGACCCGTTATTAGTAAGTGCGTAACTACCGCTGCCAAAACTACAACAAATACCATCACCGTAGCTGTCGTTAATAGTAAAGGTGTAGGCGCCATCAGCTAAACACAGCGCTTCGTTATATTGCGTATTAGACGCATAGCCACTACCACTGGCAACCGTGCTACCTTGGTTATTATTAATAGCCCAGCTTGTTTCGCTACCATAATTGTCTGTAGTCAAACTAAAAGAGAGGCTATTGCCCGAACAACTCACTGAGCCGCTGTCGTTACTTGTAGGTAAAAAATTATCTACATAAACAAGTTCACTGCCATCAAAGCCACTGACATCATAAAATCGTAAGCCAACACTAATGGTTTTATTACTACTTGCTGTATAGCTATGGGTAATTGTTTGCCATTGATTGGTTTGCGTATTATTAGAAAAGCCTTGGTAACCATCTACAAATAAACGTGCTTTTATTTTTCCTTCTGTGTGGTAAACATCAGCTGAAAATGCATAGGTTTTTCCTGCTTCTACCGTTATTTGTTGTAATAAATCGGTATTAGCCTGTGAGCCTGTTGTTACATTAATTGCTGCAGCGCTATTACCTGTTTTAACAATGATTGTTGAACGCGATAGGCTAATGCCACTGTCTATCGTGCTCCACGTGTCAGGTGTATTGCCTGACCACTGCTCAAAGCTGCCATTTGCAACATTTGCCATTGATGGTAATGAGCCGAGTAACAATGCGATGCTAAGTAGTTTGTGTTTGTATGTCCGGCGTAACATGGGTGTTCCTATTTTGTCTTTAGCGAATAATATACATTAAATCATTAAGGTTACAAAATTGTTAATTTAAAGTTCAATTAAAAGCAATAATTGCTTTTTAATCTATTTTTTTTGGTTTATTTTAAAATTAATAACTAAATGGAATATCAAAGCAGATTCTATTCTTTTTTTATACTCGCCTAGCCCGTTATCCTGCATACTTAGAAAACCTCGACAGACACTTTCTGGATGAGGTAAAACTCATTTTTTAACGATACTTATAATGTATTGTGTCTAATTTTCAGGGTTATGGGGAATCGATTCATGTTGTTAGGTCAACTTAATGCTGCGGCAAGCCCGCTATCGCAAGAACAAGTACAAAAACTGCAAGGCTTAGTAGCTGAACTAAATCCAATACAGCAAGCGTGGGTAAGTGGTTACTTAGCTGCAAATGCTAATTCAGCTTCGTTAAGTGGCGTTACTGCGGGTGTATCAGCGACAGGTGATGCCTCACCACTAACCATTTTATATGGCTCGCAAACAGGTAATGCAAAAGGCGTAGCAACTAAGATGAAAGAGCAGGCTGAATCACGTGGTTTAGCTGTAAAGCTAGTAAGTATGTCTGATTACAAACCAACAGCCCTGAAGAAAGAAAAGTTTTTAACCATTGTTGTATCTACTTACGGCGAAGGTGAGCCACCTGAAGACGGTGAAACACTCCACGAATTTTTGGCAACTAAAAAAGCGCCTAAATTAGACGCTTTAAAAATAGCGGTTATTGGTTTAGGTGATTCTAGCTATGAGTTTTTCTGTCAAACAGCAAAAGATTTTGAAGAGCGCCTAAATAAGCTAGGCGCAGAGTCAGTTTATCAACGCGCTGATTTAGATGTAGATTACGAAGAAGAAGCCGCAACGTGGATTCAAGGTGCACTTGATGCATTTGAACCAGATATAAAAGCGCAGCAGGGTGGCGCTAACGGTCAAGCAATAACAATGCCTTTTGGTGCACCAGCTACCGCTTCAAGCCAATATACAAAACAAAATCCATTTGAAGCAGAGCTATTAACAGTACAAAAAATTACGGGTCGCGACTCTAGCAAAGATGTACGCCACGTTGAAATTTCACTTGAAGGCTCAGACATTACTTACACACCGGGTGACTCATTAGGTGTGTATTTTTTAAATGATGATTTATTAGTTGATGAAGTACTTACACTTACTCAAATTGATGCAGCGAGCATTGTAAAACTAGGTAATGAAGAGCTAAGCATACGTGATGCACTCATTGAAAAATTAGAGTTGACTCAGTCATACCCAGGTTTTGTAGAAAAATACGCAATAGCAACAGGCACGCCTGAATTATTAAAGCTTGTGGAAGATAAAGCTGCAATGCGCGCATACATTGAGCCTCGACAAATATTTGATGTAATTCGCCAAAACCCTGCAAAAATTGATGCGCAAATATTAGTAGATTGCCTGCGTAAACTACAAGCTCGTTTGTACTCTATTGCATCTAGCCAAAGCGAGGTTGAAGACGAAGTGCATTTAACTGTTGGACTTGTTGAGTTTGATACTTTTGATAGCGAGCATTTAGGTGGCTGTACTGGTTACTTAACTCGTCGTGCAGAAGAAGGTTGTAAAGTTAAAGTATTTAGCGAACACAACGACAATTTCCGCCTACCCACTAACGATGATACACCTGTGATTATGGTTGGCCCAGGTACGGGTATTGCGCCGTTCCGTGCATTTTTACAAGAACGTGATTCGCGTGAAGTACAAGGCAAAAACTGGTTGTTTTTTGGTAACCCACATTTCACTCAAGACTTTTTATACCAAGTAGAAATACAGGGTTATTTAAAATCGGGTTTACTTAACAAAGTAGATGTTGCATTTAGCCGTGACCAAGCAGAAAAAGTATACGTACAAGACAAATTACGCAGTAACAGTAAAGACGTGTTTGAGTGGTTAGAAGCTGGCGCTCACTTTTATATTTGTGGCGATGCAAATCGCATGGCAAAAGATGTACACAACGCCTTGCTTGATATTGTTAAAGAAAACACAGGCAAGAGCAATGAAGACGCAGAGCAATATTTAAAAGATTTGCGTAGCGCAAACCGCTATCAGAAAGACGTGTATTAATCACGTTTCTTATTTTATTTAACAGCTAACAGCCGTCACTGTAACAAATTTAGGATTTAAAATGAGCGAACAAGATAAAAACGTAAAACTTTCTGATAACGAACGTTTGAAAAGAGAAAGTAACTTTTTACGTGGCACCATAGAAAAAGATTTAACAGACGAAATTACTGGTGGCTTTACAGCCGATAATTTTCAGTTAATTCGTTTTCATGGTATGTACCAACAAGATGACCGCGATATACGTGGTGAGCGTGCAAAGCAAAAGCTTGAGCCATTACATAATGTAATGTTACGTGCACGTATGCCTGGCGGCATTATTAAGCCAGAGCAGTGGTTAGCAATCGACAAGTTTGCAGATGACAAAACTAGTTACGGCAGCATTCGTTTAACAACGCGTCAAACGTTTCAGTTCCATGGTGTATTAAAGCCAAATATTAAAGGCATGCACCAAATGCTTAATAGCGTGGGTATAGACTCTATTGCTACAGCAGGTGATGTTAACCGTAATGTGCTTTGTACTACCAACCCAGTCGAGTCTGAGTTACACCAAGAAGCGTATGAGTGGGCTGCAAAAATTTCTGAACACTTATTACCAAAAACTAAAGCGTATGCTGAAATTTGGCTAAATGGCGAAAAAGCAGAAACCACAGAAGAGCCAATTTTAGGATCTAATTACTTACCGCGTAAGTTTAAAACAACGGTAACTATCCCACCTAACAACGAAGTTGATGTGCACGCTAACGATTTAAACTTTGTGGCAATTGCTGATAACGGCAAGCTAGTTGGTTTTAACGTATTAGTGGGCGGTGGCCTTGCCATGACGCATGGCGATACAGCAACTTATCCGCGCAAAGCCGATGACTTTGGCTTTATTACGCTAGAAGATACCTTAAAAATTGCAGAGCATGTTGTATCTGTGCAGCGCGATTGGGGTAATCGTTCAAACCGTAAAAATGCAAAAACTAAATACACATTAGACCGTGTAGGTGTTGATGTATTTAAAGCAGAAGTTGAAAAGCGCTCAGGCGTTACGTTTGCACCAAGCCGTCCGTTTGAGTTTACTCATCGTGGCGACCGTATTGGTTGGGTTGAAGGCATTGATGGTAAGCACCACTTAACGCTATTTATTCAAAGTGGTCGTATTTTAGACTACCCAGGCAAACCGCTTAAAACTGGTTGTCGTAAAATTGCAGAAGTTCACCAAGGTGACATGCGTATGACGGCAAACCAAAACTTAATTATTGCTGGCGTACCTGCAGATCAAAAAGCCGTGATTGAAGAAATTGCTCGTAGCCATGGCCTGATTGATGACACAGATTCGCAGCAGCGTAAAAATTCTATGGCGTGTGTTTCACTGCCAACGTGCCCACTTGCAATGGCCGAAGCAGAGCGTTACTTACCAAGCCTAGTAGAAAAAACTGAAGCATTACTTGCTAAGCACGGTATACCCGATGACAGCATTATTATGCGCGTTGTAGGTTGCCCTAACGGTTGTGGCCGCGCAATGCTTGCAGAAGCTGGTTTAGTGGGTAAAGGCCCAGGTAAGTACAACGTTTACTTAGGTGGTAATTTAGAAGGCACACGTATTCCTAAATTGTACCTTGAGAACGTAGGCGAAGACGTTTACCTAGAAGCATTCGATAAGCTAATTGGCCAATGGGCAAGCGAGCGCAATGACGGTGAGTGTTTTGGTGACTTTGTTATACGCAAAGGCATAGTTGCTGAAGTAAAAGTATCAGTAACCGATTTTCACGCTTAATTAAATACCAGCGCTTTGGCGCTGGTGAGGTTTGGAATTTACCATGAGTGAATTTAAAAACATTTTACAGCTAGATAAACAAAGCCAAACGGCTATGTTAGCTGATGCTAATGGTTTACTAGCGAATATGAGCGCAGAACAGCGTGTTGCATGGGCGCTTGATAACTTGCCTAATACGGCTTTTTTATCATCTAGCTTTGGTATTCAAGCGGCAGTAATGCTGCATTTAATGACCTCACAACGTCCAGATATTCCCGTTGTATTAACTGATACAGGCTATTTATTTCCTGAAACGTATCAGTTTATTGAGCAAATGAGTGAGCGTTTATCACTTAACTTAAAGGTGTATAGAGCGCCGCTTAGCCCAGCATGGCAAGAGGCTAAATTTGGTAAATTATGGGAGCAAGGCGAAGACGGTATTAAGCAATACAATCAGCTTAATAAAGTAGAGCCAATGACCCGCGCGTTAAAAGACATAAAAGCAGGCACTTGGTTTAGTGGTTTGCGTCGTGACCAATCATCTACGCGAGCTGACAAACAGTTTGTAGAAATTAGCCGTGGCACAGTGAAGGTATACCCCATTATTGAGTGGTCTAACCGCGACGTGTATCAGTATCTTACAAAGCACGATTTACCTTATCACCCATTATGGGAGCAAGGTTATGTGTCGATGGGTGATGTACATACAACACGTAAATTAGAGCCAGGAATGACTGAAGAAGAAACGCGCTTTTTTGGTTTAAATCGTGAATGTGGATTACACATTGATGGCGATGGTATTTAACTTTCTAAGCGTGTCGTTAAATTGTAAATAAAATCCGATATTAGCTTTTCTAATATCGGATTTTTAGTATCGTTAATCCATATTTAAAAATTGTAAATTAGTTACTTAAATAAGCGATTTAAACCATTTAATGCCGCAACACGGTAAGCCTCAGCCATGGTTGGGTAGTTAAATGTGGTATTTACAAAGTAGTCGATATTATTGCCACCATTTTTTTGTTCCATAATGGCTTGGCCAATGTGAACAATTTCAGAGGCACGTTCGCCAAAACAATGTACGCCAAGTACTTCTTTGGTTTCGGTGTGGAATAATATTTTTAAACTACCTACTTCAGTGCCCGCAATTTGCGCGCGAGCCAAATGCTTAAACTGAGCACGGCCAACTTCATATGGTACTTTAGCGGCTGTAAGTTCTTGCTCTGTTTTACCTACTGAGCTCATTTCTGGGATGGTATAAATACCGGCCGGAATATCAACAATCAGTCTGTCGTCACAGTTACCACACGCAATTGCATCAGCAGCTATACGACCTTGGTCAAACGCAGCACTAGCAAGGCTTGGATAGCCAATTACATCACCTACAGCGTAAACGTTATCAATTTCTGTTTGGTATGTTTCGTTAACTTTTAATTGGCCACGGCTATCGGCTTTTAAACCAATGGCTTCAAGGTTTAATGTATCTGTATTACCAGTACGGCCATTAGCAAATAAAATACAGTCAGCTTTTACGCGTTTGCCTGATTTTAAATGCATAATAACGCAGTCGTCACGGGTCTCTATTCGGTCAAACTCTTCGTTATGACGAATAACAATACCGCTGTTCCAAAAGTGATAGCTAAGCGCGTCAGATATTTCAGCATCCATAAAAGCAAGTAGTCGGTCGCGTGTATTAACCAAATCAACTTTAGCGCCTAAACCTTTAAATATAGAAGCGTATTCACAACCAATTACACCAGCGCCGTATATAAGTACGCGGTGAGGGTCGTGTTTAAGACCTAAAATAGTGTCGCTCTCATAAATACGAGAATGCGTAAAATCGACTTCTGGTGGGCGATAAGGGCGTGAGCCGGTTGCTATAACAATCGTTTTAGCAGTCAGTCGCTCAGTTGAACCATCATTTCTTTTTACTTCAATCGTGTGCTTATCTACAAAGCTCGCATCACCTTGAAACATATGAATGCGGTTACGATCGTAAAAGCTACTACGTAAATTAGATTGCTTAGAAATAACAGAACTGGCATGACGTAAAATATCAGGAAATGTTAAGCAGCTAGGGCGCTCACCAACATTAAATAACGGATTTGCTTTGTATTCAATATAGCGGCTAACAGAGTGGCGAAGCGCTTTTGAAGGAATTGTTCCCCAATGTACACAACCGCCACCAACTGATTCTTGGCGTTCAATAACCGCTACTTTTTTGTCGTTTTTTGAAAGGTTCATGGCGGTACCTTCACCGCCAGGACCCGTGCCAATAATTATTGCATCATATTGGTATGTCACGGGTACTTTTTTTTGTTCTGGTTGTTTGGCCACAGCCACTCCTAAATTAATTAAAAGAGGCTTTTAATAACCTCGCATTAAGTGCTAGCCATGCCTGTTTTTGATTTTCCCAGGCGGCTTCCAGCTCATGGTATTGTGCCATTAATGCTGAGCGTTCACACTGCTTTGCCATGTTATTTTTTTTAACTTCTAACACTTGTTTTTGTAGTGAACAATAATTTTGCAGTTTTTTCAGCAGTAAATCGTACTCTTGTTGTAATAATGTAATCTTATCTTGTGCTAAAGGCAATTTTGCAAGACGCGTTTGCGTTTTGCTCATGAGCGTTTCGGCCTTTGCTTTTTCGATACGTTCAACAGGTGTACGCTTTAGTTTATTAGCTAAACCAACAGCTGCTAAAGAGCGGATCATCCATTTTGTTGGGTCGTAATGAAACCATTTAATACCGTTACGGTAGTCGCTTGCAAAAATATGGTGGAAGTTGTGATACCCCTCACCGTATGTAAATAACGCTAAAAAGCCGTTATCGCGTGCCGTATTTTTTTCGGTGTATGGGCGAGAACCCCAAATATGTGCAACTGAGTTTATAAAAAAGGTAAAGTGTTGGCTTAGTACTAAGCGTAGTAAACCTGCAAGAATTAACATACCCCACACATCACCAACTAATAAACCAAGTGCAAGAGGCAAACCTACGTTCATAGCAAGTGCTAGTTTCAAGTAGTGCTTATGTTGCCACATAACGACTTTATTTCGTTGTAAATCACGACAATTACTATAATCACCGTAGCTATCGCCTTGGTAGTCACGTAACATCCAGCCGATATGGCTATACCAAAAACCATTGGTCGCCGCGTAAGGGTCTTTTATTGGGTCGTCAACTTGACCGTGATGTATACGGTGATCGCTACTCCAATGCAAAGCACTGTTTTGTAGTGCAAAAGCACCGCCAAGCGCAAAAATAAATTCAACAGCAGGGTGTGCGTTATAGGTTTTATGTGCCCATAATCGATGGTAGCCGGCAGTAATTGATAAGCCTGCATAAAACATGCAGCCAACAAAAGCAATCCAATGCGCGCTGGTAAATCCGTAGCTAATGGCGTACCAAGGTACAAGTGTGGCAGCCGCCAAAAAGGTTAGGCTAAAAAATAGGACGTTTGTCCAAATAATCGGTGGTTTATTCATAATTCTCAATCTCAGCGTACAACTGTAAGCTAAAATAGTATTTCAAACTCTCGTCGTCAAGTATTAGACTGTACAATTGAGCTAATATCACTAAATATTCATATAAAATAATTCAGGGAGCTGTTGATGTCGGGTGTTAGAGCGCAACAGAAACAAAAAACACGACAGGCGTTAATTCAAGCGGCATTTAATCAGCTGAGTGCTGATCATAGTTTTTCGAATTTAAGTTTACGCGAAGTGGCACGAGAAGCTGGTATTGCCCCAACTTCTTTTTATCGTCATTTTAAAGACATGGATGAGCTAGGTTTAACCATGGTAGACGAAGCAGGCTTAACTCTTCGCCAACTAATGCGTCAAGCACGCAGACGAATAGCAAACGATGGCGGCAGTGTTATAAATACCTCAGTGGTTACTTTTATGGAGTTTATTGATAACTCAAGTAACCAATTTAGGTTGTTGCTGCGAGAACGATCTGGGACTTCTAAAGCATTTAGAGCCGCTGTAGCCCGCGAGGTAAAGCATTTTATTTTAGAGTTGGCTCACTATCTAGAAAGCGAAACTAAGTGCAACGCTATGCATGCCTATATTCAGGCGGAATCTATGGTAACGCTCGTATTTAATGCGGGTGCAGAAGCGCTCGATATAGAAGGATTGCAACGCGACGAATTGATTGAGCGCGTTATTTGGCAGCTGCGTTATATTACTCGTGGAGCCGGACATTACGTAAGAGAAAACACTGAACAAAGTTAGCAAATTTAAAAATTCATTGTAGATTTTTTGTGCCTATTTCTTTATATTAACGCACTATAATAACGGCATACCTTTTAGCCGTAACTAAATAATAAATAAGTCTCTTATTAAGAGAAAGCGAGGATGCAAATGCTCACCAAGGATCCGGTGAACTTAAATTACCCCCCACTATTTGAACAACCACATAATGAGCCTGAAAATTCAGAGCCTGTGGTTACATTCTCTTATTTAAGTCGTGCTCAGCTTTGCAAACTTCCTAAAGTGTTGCAAAGGCAACTGCAAGACAACCTGTTTGGTGCGCTAGATAAACACCAAGCTGCGCGATTACGCGACGACACTCGGTGCCAATATTGGGCTAAAGACAAAGAGTGGAAAAAGGTACCATATTCTCTGTTTAAGCAAGCTAGTACACGCCTAGCTGTTTACCCAAAACAAACTCAAGCACCAACAAAGTACTCGGGCGCGGTTAATAATGGTTCAATTACATCATCGCAAACAGCGTTGCAAAACAATACTTTTATAAATAACACAGTAATGACGCCAAGCACTTCTGCATTTATAAACAGCCAATCAGCTGCGCAAAATAGTCCGCAATTTATAAATCAGCAAAGTTATAATCAAAAACCTAAAAAAGCGGTGCAACCTATACAACAACATGCGCCCGCTGTACGTATTTATAAGCCAGAGCTAAACAGCACAATGCTACTAAAAGCGTCTCACACTGTTAGGCAAAATTTTACAACCCACGTACTTAGCGCCGCCGAAACCGTAGATCAATTAGCACAGCAATATACCGGCTATAAAAATGCCAATTTAATTTACGATTACAACCTAGGTTATAGCGAGCGCAAACCTGCTAAAGCAGGCACAAGCTTAACAGTACCCAGTGGTTGGAAACTCAATATAGAAGGCTCATGCAGTAACAGCCGCAGTGTAGTTATTCAGTGGCAAGGGCCAACTAGTGGGCAAATAACGCTACAACTAGAAAAAAAGCGCCCCGACGAAGTCTCGTTTTGGCAGCACTACGCTGAAGTAAAACCGGGTCTTTATAATGTTACGGTAACGGCCAGTGGCGCAACCGACACCACCACATTTACTGTTGAACAACCCACTCTAGCCTACGAAATAGAACTACTCGACGAAGCTGGCGAGCCACAAGCCAACATGGGCTACAAAATACGCCTACGCAACGGCCACATTATTACCGGGCAGCTAGATCAAAACGGTTATGCCAACGTATCAGGCCCCGACTTTGAAAACGCTAAAGTCAGCTTTTTTGAACTCGACAGCGAAGATTGGTCTGTAGGCAAAGTTTAAGGATACACAATGACCCAACAACACACCGTAGCCCAAGGTGAAACGCTATTGCGCATAGCTAAGCAATACGGCTACCAAACATCTAAAGCGCTTTACAACCACCCAAGCAACGCAGAGTTTAAAGCCCTACGCCCAGACCCAAACTTAATTTACCCGGGCGATAAAATTACCATTCCGCCAAAAAAAGAAAAGTTTATACCGCTGCGCACCAACAGTATTAATAGCTTTGTTGTACAAAACGAAAAAGAGTACTTTCGCCTGCAAATTATTCATGAAGATGGTGACGATATTACGGGTAAGCGCATCGTAATTACTATTGGTAGCCAAACAATAGACACTGTATTGCCGAGCGATGGTTTAATAGAAGTTGAGTTAAACGATAACGATTCACTCACTGGGCAGGTTGATTTATACCTCAAGGAAGATCAAAGCTCACCTAGTGAAAGTTTTACTGCACAAGTTGGTCATTTAGATCCCGTTGATACACTTTCAGGTGTGCAAGCTCGCTGTAATTTATTAGGCTTTGACTGCGGTACAGTTGATGGAATTAACGGCTCAAAAACTAAAGCCGGTGTTAAGGGGTTTCAATTTGTACATGGCTTAGAGGTTGACGCAATAGCAGGGGAAAAAACAAAAGCTAAGTTAAAGCAAGTTTATGGTTCTAAATCTAAGGAATAGAATGAATACAGCAAATAATGCCTTACCTATGGCGGTTAATAGCATCAATAAAGTGATAGTTGATACTGAAGTGACACCTATTTATCCCGTGCGATATGCCTATGCCAATTTTTTTGAAGAAACATTACATGAAAATGCGCTACCTACAGATTTGAATACGTTATTACATGCAAGAACGATTAAAGATGGGCAGGGTTATATTGTTCGTTTACTGCGTGAAGGCTGGGTTTATCTATTTGATGAAGATAATCCTGCAACAGATTTACTGCATATTTTTAAATATGAAAAACGCAAAAGTGATAAAGGCGTAGCGACTGAACACTTTGTTAAATACAAATTTAAAAATGGTGTCGATGCTTCTCAAGGTATCGAAGTGGATACACGTAAAAAGTGTAAGCTTTCCGATGATGGTAGCTATGGTTTTGTATTTGCCAGTAGAGAGGTAAAAAAAGTCTCTATTGTTTATACCGAGCATGAATTAGCGAAGGAAGTAATTGATAAGCTGCAAAGTCAGCAAAGCTTTCGTCGCGAATGCATGCAGTTAATTGACCTTCAAAAAGAAGACGGGCAGGACTTTGTTCCAGCAACAGAAATCAACTTGTGGAAGCTTGTTGAGGATTACAGAGAGCGTAAAGAGCGTTTTCTAAAGTTTCAAGCAAGTACAGAGGCTGATCAAAATGAAATTAGTTTAGATGTACTAACTACGGATGACTCCTATGAGCTTGATGCAAGTTACATTTCCTTACTTATTAATCACACATTGAGGTTTTCTAAACAATCTAAAATTGTTGCGTTATTTGATCCTGTTGGACGACAAAAAGATATTGCACTTGCCCATGCTCAGCTGTGTATTTTACAGCAAGCCGAATCCGCTCAAAACATTTATCCCTACACAATAGGCGCGTTTGTACAAGCGCTTCGTAGTAGTAAAGACGAAGTTATTAAAGAAGCCTTAGCAGAAAACATCAACTGGCAAGAGCATGGCCGCTATTGGCAAGCAATGGATAAACGACAGCGTACATACTTAGCACGCCAGCAAGAGTTCGTCGATTTGTATAGCGCATTTATGGAAGCTGCGCCGCATCAAAATCAAGTAGGGAGTTTGAATACCTACCTGCAAAGTTTTTTTGCAGAGCCCCAACAAGATGCTGGGAAGGAAAGTGAACTTGTTAAGGTGTGCGATATCTATACTGATATGTTTGCCGGAATGTTAGCGTCAGCACCGGGAAATAAAGCCTTTGAGCAGTTGTTTATTGCAGGGGCTGAACAGGCCGACAGCAACAGTAATACGTCACCAATCGCCATATTTTGGCACTATTTTTTAAGGCCAATTGTTACGCAACCACAAAAGGGCACTGACTTTACTGCAAACACCCTAAGAGCCTTAGATAGACTGATGGTGACGATAGCCCCGCTTATCTCTAAGTTATATTCACCAACAAAGGTGAGTTTGGACTACGCAAAAAAACTATTTGGTGTAAGTGCAGGGGCGGGGATTAACTATATCGCCAACAAAGTAGTCCCCGCTATCTTAAACGCGTATGGCATACAAATACTCGATAAAACAGTTTCTCTCACTGAGCCACAGCTAGAGAAACTGCTTAACCAAGTCATCAATGACTCAAACTTAAACCACAACTTACATGTAACTAACCCGCAAACAGCAGAGCGTTATGTCGGCAGTGCTGAGCGCAAAATTAAACTAGGGCAAGCGGCATTTGACTGGGTTGAAGGCGTAAAAGACGCTAAACTCCCCACCCTGATTACCCTATCAGAAATTCAGGTTGATGCTCGTCATTACAATAATTATGAGTTTGTACATAGCCCTTACAGTGAAGCGAGTAAAATTGCGCTTTTAGTAGATGGCAGCTTTGCTGGTTTAAGTGCCTTTTTTAATCTTTCAGCAATTAACGACCTAATCCACCAAAATCGATTTGATATAACAAACCCACTCAAAAACCGCTCAACATTTCAATCAGTGATGACATGGACGAGTGTGCTCTCAGCGCTAACGGTTGATATCGCTACCATAGGAAGTGACACACTAAAACTAGGTGCTAAGGTGCAGCCTAAGTTGTTACAGCCACAAGCAATGCAAAAGTTATCATCGCAGGCAACACGTTTAAGTAAATCACTAAGCGAGTTTGTTACGGGTAAAGTGGCTGCTCGGCTTATTTTAGTGGCGAATATTACTGGTGGTATTAGTTCATCAATAAGTAGCTTACATGCATTTAATATGGGCAGTGATGAGGAAGGGGTTGGCTACTTAGCTATTTCAGCAGGCTCTTTTATTTTGGCAGGGCAAGCGATGCTTTATGGTGCCGGTGGAACAGCAGCAACTGGCGCCTTGCCAATAAGTCTTGTTTTAACTGTTGTGGGGTTAATTGCAATCGGTGCTGGTGCGACAGTTGCATTTATCCATGGTAAAAACGATGTAGAATTATTGCTCTCTTGTTGTTTTTGGGGGAGTAGTGAAAAGTATCCATTTTGGGACAAGGGTAGTAAATATAATCCGTTTGATTCATCGGATGCTAGGCCGGCTATAAATAAAAGATTACCTATGGCTTATACGGTATATGATGATAAAAAAATAGCCGATGCTTACAAAGTGGAATTGCAAGAATTTGAAAATTTATTTAATCGTCCGGTATTAGCGCTTGAGCATAAAACGGGGCAATCAGATTTTCATTTTACGTTACCTAATTTTAAGCAGGGAATATCGCAATTGCATTTTAAAATCATGGTAAATAGGTTAGAACAAGCTGATGATGTGGCGACGATTGCATCACAAAAAGGGGGGAGCGAAATTTATACAGTTGTACCTGAAGAAGCCTCTGCTTTAACTAAGCAATTAAAAGAGCAGCTAAACGCACTAAAAAGCGATTTAACATCAGGGTTGGCAACATTTATGTTAAGTTTACAGCATGAGCACAAAAACAATGTGACTTTGTATTGGTACTATGAGCCTAGCCCTAATAGTATTGTGCCTAAGCGTTACTTAGTTGAAAACGAAGTCCTTGATGATGCAATTATTGGTATGATTGATAATGACTTTATGCCTAACTGAAATTTATAAAAAGAGGCCATAATGGCATTAATAAAACCAATTTACCCAGTACCATTAATCAATAAGATAAAAGCGTTGCTGGCATTTAAATTACCTAGCGAAAAGATGCCACCACAGCCGATCACCTATGTTGATAATGATGTCTGTAAGCTTAGCAACAACTCTATTAAAGCCCGTAATATGGGCATTATCCCTATGTTATTCATGGTGTCATTTATAGCGTTTTACCAGATAGCGGATTTTTATTCTATGTGGAAATCAACGGAAGAGAGTATGATGAAAATGGTTGATTTCTATAAAAAAAATATGGAGAAGATTATTTTTTATCCTCAAATGTTGAACCAGTTCATAAAAGTTTTTACGATATGTTTGATGAAAATGGCAAAATGTCATTAAGTCGTTATATGCATTATCACTATTATGAAACCGCTGATGTGGGCGGTACGCGCAGATTAAAAAGAGATGTTATCATGTCGGTATTTTACATGCTGACACTTCCTCCCTTATTGTATTTTCTAATCTTTTTTAAACGCCAAGCGCCGATGGTGTTTGACCGTAATCGGCAAATTGTTTATCACTGGTATAAGGGCAACGTTCGCGCCCAGCATTTTAAAGACCTACGAATACATGAAGACTCTCAAATGATGCGCATTCAAACGCGTAGCTTCGGTAAACGCGGGGAAATGCAATGGGCAAATTTTATGGTGCAACCGCGCCATAATCCTTATTACAACGGTAAAGATGCGTACGAGCCAGTATTTGCGTTTATTTGCCAATTTATGGAGTATGGCCGCGAGCATGTAATGTCGCAGTGCAAGCAATGGCAATCAAATGACAAACCCTTTGCATTTTTTGATGATGAAAAACCAAAAGATTTTGCGCAGCAGCTAAATGCGGTGTTAACACATTTATCAGAGAACGATACAGATATCCCGCTTGATAAAGACAATTTACCCTTATCTACAGGGATGGACATGAGCATGAGTATGCGCTTAAGTAGGGCCGAGAGTCGAGAAAGTAATAAGGATGTGGACAAGAGTGAATAAAGGATTTGTTGAGATAAATGGCATTAATTATGGACAACCTCATAAAATGTCTCACCACACTCACTTTTACATTATTTGCTGTAGGCTGTTCGTCAACAGGTAAAATTGATTACATGGTCGCAGGTGTCGGCACCGAAAATGGCAATGCAATTTTGGGGCGCTCTGTAGTATTTGATGATAAGTGGGGAATACCGTCAGGGGCAATTGGGTGCTGCTATGGTGAAACAAGAGCGACGGTAAGTGTTTACGATCAAAAATTCCCAGAAAAAGTAGCTGTTGAATGGTTAGATAAGTCAGAAAATAGAATTTACTTTGGTGAAGTGGCAATAGACAAAAAGGTTATAAATTAGCTAAAGACTTACCAAGATATACCGTTGTAAGTACAGGTCGTAAAGCAAAAGAGATTATCCCTTATTTAATAATTGGTATGAGCGAAACCGGTGACATAAAAGTATGGTTATCAAATGCGCCATCAGGTAAAAATAGAGTAGATCATGTATTACACGAACTAGGCTCAGGGCAAGCACAGTGGCGTGAGAATAGTCAGTGAAATGATTGTCGTCCGTAGCTTTGGATAATGGTACTACAAGCCAAGTAGCTATTTATATTACCTCGTAAATAAGTGCATGTAGTAAAAGGATAATTTTAATGACGTTTTTAAAAAATCACAGGATGCTTTGCGCCCTCAGCGTTTGTTTTAACTTATTGCTAAGCGGTTGCTCAGAGCCATCATCGCAAAGTTCACCACAAGTAGAAGTTGATGTTGCTAAATACCCATGGGCTAAAGAGCACAAAAACCATCCAGAGTGGCCACTAGAAATACGCGAAGAGGTGTATGGCGATGCAGATACATTTTCAACCCCGCGGTTAATGTTTTGGAATAAATATAAAGGCAGTGAAGTGCGCACGCTGTGGTCATCACGGTTAGATGGCTCAGACAGGCGTCGTATTATTCCTGAAAAAATATTTACCCAAATGGAGCCTGCCGGATTGCATCCACCAGCACGCTCACCAGATAACCGTTATATTGCTATTTCGGGCTATATAAATGATAGAGCAACTCGTCAGCTTTACGACACCAAAGAGAGAAAACTAATCACCATGTCAGCTGGAGGAGGAGTCCCTCATTTTAATTGGACGTCGGACAGTGAAAACGTCATTTTTTATGCCAATGGCGAGCATTATAATTACCATGTACCCACTAAAAAGCTCAGAGAGCGGCCAATTATTAACTCCAATGGCTTATATTTATTACCAGATGGTAAAA
>NZ_BADT01000001.1 GCF_000239855.1 Pseudoalteromonas sp. BSi20652
TGCAGGCTAAGTAAGTTAATAATTGCAGATGATAGGGTCAAATTACAGTTCGAAAAACTTCGAGATAGTTTGATGTATGAAGTCAAGATTTGACCCCAAGCCTTTCCAAGCCTCCTTTCTTTGTGGAGTGAAGAACTAAATGGGTGACCCCTAAGCCCGACCAAGGTTTGACCCCTAATCCCGACCGAACCCCAGCCTACTCAGGCCACGAACTAACTTTGCAGGTATGGCTATTTGTTGGCTTTATTTGCGAGGTGTATGTTTTATTTTTGTTTACAAACTATTACAATTTAGTTGCTAAATAACCTATTGTTGCTCTATTTAAGTGGAGATAATGAAACAGAATAAACTTAATGGACTAATAAAAATGAATAAATTTATACTTACCCCACTCGCTATTGCACTTTCTTTAACACTCAGCGCATGTGGTGGCTCTTCATCAGATGGGAATTCTGCAAGCTCATCAAATGGCGGCAGCACTACTCAGCTTCAAACTATTGCCTTGCAAACATTAACCCGTGAGTGCGGGGCTAATTCTGCGTACCAAACAGATGTTGTTTTTCATAATGACGATGGTGATGCTATAGGCTCTGTTAAAACCGACGCCCAAGGTAGTTTTTCAGGTGAATTACCTTCTGGTACAAAACATGTATCAGTATTAGGTGATGTGTTTGATGAAGAAGACGGTGGTTATAAGCAAATTTTCACTGAGCTTGATATTGAAAATAGAACTAATTTAGGCACATTTTATTTTAATGATTTTAGAGAGAATTGTGGATGTACAGAATATAGTGTTGATACAACAGCGCTAAGTGCGATTGCATCTGATTACACAATATACCAATCTCAAGGTGATGAGGTTTCAGGTTCTGTATACATTTGCCCAAGTGACAATAAGCTATATTTAACAGCGCTGTCTAGGTATTCAGTTGATGCAAAAGCAGCAGTTATTGATGTACCGGTAAACTCATCAGTTATTACGCTAACAGATGAAGACTTTATTCACGACGGTGTTGAAGTTCCTGTTCAATTAGATTTTAATGCTGATTATTCTAGTACTAGGAGTTATATTGAAGCTGAAAATACTTATCAGTTTGTTCAATATAGTTTTTCAGCAATATCAGACACTCTTTTCATATTCCCCACAGTAACTGAGCACAATTTTTATGTGCAGCTTGATTTTATGTCCGACTCGATGAACATAGATGGTGTTGAAGTTGATATCCAAAGTTATGCTCGAAGCGCAATAGAAACTGATGGTGATTATCAGCTGACAGAGCTTCCCACCGTTACTGAAGATTTAGGGTTTAGTTTACTTCAATTTACTGAAAACAATGATGCAAGCTTTGACTTTAGCAATGTAGATAACCGGTTTGCTCGAACAACATGGGGTTATAGTTTTTTAGTTGATGATGCTGCAGAAAGCCGGTTTGATTGGACAATAAGAGGTGGCATAAGCGGTCAAATTCCTGATTTATCTTTTGGTAGTATTTTTCCTGAGCCTACCGATGAAGTTATTTTAGAAGAGCTAACGTTATTACTTTATGGCTATGCTGGTAATGCAACCGATGCTAACAGTTATGCACAATTATTAGATACGATTTCTGAAGGCGGGCATTTAACTAAGCCTGAATTTAGTAATTACGTATATACATTCGTAGGTGCTGAGTTATATTAGTAGTCACGTTTGATTTTGTAGTATAAGGCCACATTTTTGGCCTTATACATTAAAATTAAAGGGGTCAAATTTTGCTTAATATATTAAGGGTCTAGATTCATGGTTTACTATTCATTGAGAGAATAACTATGTCTAGACCGCTACGAATAGAATACCAAAATATCTTTTTAAGTGATGACGATTTTAAGCATTTTTTATACTGTATTTGTCCATCTACTTCGGCCTTTCTTCTTTAATGATTATTGAGTATGTTAGCCAACTATCGCTGGGTACCAACTTGCAAGCACTACACCAAATAAGCCGACTAAAAATACGATGGATATCAACACCATTAAGCTTGCTGTGGTGATTGTAATGATTTTATTAGTTGTAGTTTCTGCATGCCTTACCAGCTCAGCAATAAGTAAAGGGATCACATAAGAGCAAATACTTACAGCTAGCACGGTTGGACCGGTAAATGTTGTAATATCAATCCCTAAAGTACCAAATGTTAAAAACCAGGCAAAAATTATCAGCCTAAAAAATAAAACGCCGTTTGCTGCAAGGTATAAACGTATTGCCCAAATTTTATGTTTAGTGATATTACGCTTTCTGGCCGCTTGTACAGCTAATATACTCGCTAAAAGAACCATGCAACCACCAAACATAATCAACGCATGCATCAAGGTGTTACCAACGGTTGCTCTGGCTATCATAAGATACATACCTGCTAAAGAGATGGTGCAAGCTAATATTACGAATACGCGGCCATTATAGCGGTGAAACTTAGCATACTTTGCTCTTATTGCGGGTATTAGCTGTAAGCTACCGCCAATTATCATCACGATGGCGAGTAAAACATGCAGCGCGTACATTGAATTACCAGTGGGATCGCTGGCCACATAGGCGGTGTTATTTAGACGACTCCAGCCAGATATTCCCTTAGTGAGCCCCGTAAGCCCGTAACCCAAGGCGAGGTAAATAACAAAGCAGATTTGTGCCATCAACAGGCACGTTAACCACATTTTTTTACTCATCTCAAGTAGCTTATTGGGCGTTTTTTTTATTGTTTGCATTAACATGTGCTTTTCCAAAAAATCTTTTCAATAGCCCAAATATAAAGACTTTCATGGTGATTGCTTCTCAAATTCGAAATTTGAGTAACGATATATTGATATTTTTTTGCAATTAGCTATTGCGGTATAGACACATTCACTAACAAAGTTTTTTTGCCAACATGCATGTTAATTTGTACCATGTAATTCAGGCCACGTTGTTGGTTAAAACATCATTTTAAGAGCACGCTATTATGCAAAATTATTCCCCTTATTATCTTCTTCTTTTTGTTTGTATGGGGTTAATGTTTTTAAATGCGCTGAAAAAAGATAAGCAGCTGGTTCATTATTTATTTGCGATATTTTGTGGCTCCCTTTGTATGGTGGCAGCACAAAAGCTCAGTGCGCAAAGTATTGGCGCGTATCAATATCTAATCGGGTTGTTCACTTGCGCAACATGTAATGTTTCATGGCTGATTGCAAGAACGTTATTTCGTGAGTATTCGCCAATTTCCCGCAGGCATGTGGCTTTTGCTGCAACCATTGCCGGCTTGATCATGTTTAATCAAACATGGCACTACTTAGTGAGCCTTGATCCTCAGCCTTTACCTACCAGTGATATAATGTGGCGCTTAAAGCAAGGGGTGAATGAGGTCACCATATTGCTTTCATCAAGTATTCTTGCGCTTTCTTTTTGGGAGGCGTTTAGAGGTTATAGTAAAAAAACACAGTCACAAAAAATGCAATCAGCGATCTTTGGGAGCGCTTGGGTTTTAGCTGTGTTTAATGCCAGCATTTTGCCAAAGTTAATATTTAGTGCGGCTGAAATTGAGCTTTACAATCCTATAATTATTACCTCATCTGCGCTTTTAATTGTATTAGCGATGCAAGCAGTCATCGCCCTTCAAGCAAGAGTGATAAATAACCAAGTACTTAAGCAAAAAGGTGATATTGGCACTATTAACAATGACACGAGTAATCTAAATGAAAACTGCAATCAAGATGTAGAGCCTGAATTGATAGTTGGCATTACAAAGCTTATCAATGAGCAGCAGCTTTACTTACAAGCCAACCTCAAAATTTCAGATTTTGCACAAGCGCTAATAGTACCTGAGTACAAAGTTAGCCGAGCAATCCGCTATCACTATAAAGTAGCTAATTTTAATTTATTTATTAACCAATACCGCGTTAAGTATGCAAAAAAGTTATTAATAAACGATCAGGCCAAAGAGTGGAGTATTTTAAGCATAGCACTTGAGAGTGGTTTTTCTTCTCTTGCGACTTTTAACCGCGTGTTTAAAAGTATTGTGGGTGACATTCCTAATGAATATCGAAAACAAAACGGTGACTACTATAATGAAGGTATACGGGAGCTTGTTGATTAGCCAGCTACGTTTAGTTATCTGTAAATAAAACCAAAGGGGTCAACCTTAACTTCATACATCAATGGTCTAGATTTATAGTTTACTATTCATTGATAGAATAATTATGTCTAGAGCGCTATGAATAGAATACGAAAATACCTTTTTGAATGATGACGATTTTAAGCATTTTTTATGCTGCATTGAGCAAGCAAGCCTTCGTTTTAATATTGAAGTGCATTCGTATTGCTCAATGATCAATTACTATCACCTGCTGATAAAAAACCAAGACGAATTTGACCTCTATGGGTTCTACTTTCGGTTCTAATAAAAATGAAAAGCCGTTGCAGCAATGCAACGGCTTTTTATTATGGTTTTCTATATTTTCGGCGACGAGAGCATAAGCCAAAATCTCTTTTTAAAACCGTCGCTTTAATCATCTGGCCCCTTTAAAGTAAACACTAAATGCTTGCGCATATCTTTTAAAATCACGCCTTTTTTGAGCATTGCGCCGCTTAAGCGCTTTTGCCACTTTAATAAATCAGGCTCTGCGGCCGCTAAGGCTTGCTCGTTTTCAAACTGAAAACATAGCAATAAAGAACTTGGAAATAAGTGATATTGCACATCAAACCAGCATTGCAACATACCAGGGAGCTCAGCGCGGCCTTGCTCTTCTAATTTTTCAGCTGTATTAAGTACAAGCGCTTGCTGTTTTATTTGCACTGCAGAAAGTTTTTTCATTAATAAAATCCAAGTTAGCGGCTAAAAAATGCAGCCGGAATGCGGGCATTATACGCAAGCTTGTAGGCAGGCAACAACCGTAGGTTGGATGATAGGCGTAGCCATGCCATCCGACATTTAATAAAAATAAGCCACTTAGTTTAATGGCTCAAAATATTTACTCTGTTTCTGAATCTACAAATCGTAAAATGTCGCCCGGTTGGCAGTTTAAATGTTTACAAATGGCATTTAAGGTTGTGAATCGAACGGCTTTTGCACGGCCAGATTTGAGTACCGATAGGTTTTGTGCCGTAATACCTATAGCCTCAGCAAGTTCATTCGATTTCATTTTGCGTTTAGCGAGCATAACGTCTAAATCAATAATAATAGGCATTAAATAACTAATTCTTGATCTTGTTGTAACTGGCAAGCTTGCTTCATAATCCATCCAATAACATAAATAATTAACCCAATTATTAATCCTATTATATCTGTATCATTAATTGAAACTATTCGCTTAAGTTCAGTGCTGTCAATAATATTAATAATACTCAAAATTAAAGCTGGATATAAGGCAACAATAAAAAACTGTAAAATTAAAACACCGCCTAGCCATGAAAAGCACTGACTGTTTTTTTTGCTAAAAATACTCCCTTGTCGGTATAAGTTAAATAAGCGTATTAAAATGATATTAATTAAGAGTAATAGCACAACCTGCATAAGTCCTAACCATTTAACTGGGCTGTAATTATTATCAGTAAGTTGCGTTGCGGCTTGTTGCCAAGAACCGCTCACTTCTAGGCCAATCGACATTTGTGCACCGCTAGCATTACTATAATTTAATAGCTCAGTATCATTAGCTAATGACATAGCAATGCTGATCAAGGTTGTTAATAAACCAATTACAAGCAAAGCTAATATAAAATTACTCATATAGGTGATTTTTTTCATTGAGGTACATTATTTTTAGTTATTTTAGATAATAGTACAGCATATTTTGACTTTAATTCAGTGCCTTTTAATGCATTACTGTGATGCTTGCCTTTAGCTATATATAATTGTTTTGTTTAGATATAGAGTGCTTATAAAGCTGCTTAGCTAACGAGCTTGGCGTTTGATCGTCATTTTCACCTGTCACTATTAATAGTGGTGAATAGTATTGCTTAACCATGGCTAAGTTATCTATTGTTTCTAGTTCTTTTGAGTAATTGATATTGATAAATGGTTTTGCGTACCAAGGAATACGAGCATCTATCATGTGTTTTACATTTGTAACACTTCCCTCTAAAACTAAACCATCTATAGCTCGTTGTGTTGCTACATAACCTGCGATCATGCTACCTAATGAGTGACCATGTAAAATGATGGGGAGGTTATTTGGTGTATTTAATTGTTTAGCAAAGTCATAAATGCTTAGTGCATCATGTTTCATATTATCAATATTAGGTTCACCTTCATTTTGACCATATCCCCGATGGTCAAACATTAAAATGTTAACTTGTAAGCTAAGTAACGCAGTAACAGGTTCTGCGCTATACCTACGTATAGTAAATTCATTCCCACCAAAATAAATTACAGTGGCTTTGGCGTTCTCAATACTAATATACGCGCCATGTAGCAATTGGCCGTCATCAGTTTTTATATCAACAGGGGTTATTTTTACTGAATCGTTAATTGTAGAGAGTGCTTTTAGCTCAATGTTTTTATTAGGTTTAATGAAGTGAGACTCTTTAACATCGATAGTTGTGCAGGCTGTTTGACTAAGAGTTAACATTATTAAAAGTGCACAAAGTAATAGCTGTTTCATATTTAAATCCATTAAATTAAAACATAAAGATGCCACTTTTGATATTGAAAAACAACATTTAATTATCGAATTTCGATAATTAAATGTTGTGGTTAATCGCTTTATTTAGCAATAATTCTATACAAGCATGATGTAAACTCAGAACTAAAGTGGTCCCTTTAACTATTAGCAGTACCACTACAACTTTAAACGTTACTGAAACTTAAAGTTTTTCATTGTATGTTTTAACGTTGTGGTATTAAGCCTCATTTCTTCAAATATTTCTTCCTGTTTTTTTGCAGCCTCAACTTCATGATTTGCGTATTCAAATACGCTCGCTGCATCTACTGCTATATTTGAAGCAACTGCTGATTGCTCTTCAGCAGCAGATGAAACATTCATGGCTAAATTTTCTAGCACTTTACTTTGCGCATGGACTTGCTCTGATACAGCCCTTGCTTGCTCAAATCGTTCTAGGGTAGCTTTGGATAATTTAGAACTGGTCACAATTGAGCTAACCACTTGCTCACTAATCGACTGTAGCTCACCAAGTAGACTCGAAATTTTCTCAGATGATTCTTTACTATTGCCTGCAAGGCTTCTTACTTCATCTGCTACAACGGCAAAGCCTCGGCCGTGCTCACCGGCTCTTGCAGCTTCAATGGCAGCGTTTAGTGCAAGTAAGTTGGTTTGTTCTGCAATGTTACTGATTGAGTCTAAAATGGAAGATATGCTAGCAACTTGCTGATCCATTTTGCTTACCACGTCTTCTACACCCGACATGCTCGCTGCAAGTTCACTAATTGAGATTTGACTGAGCTTATTATCTTCAATTAACAGACTGGCCTGCTTATTTAGCTCATCACTAGAGCTAAGTGTTGTAGAAGCCGAACCTGCTATTTCGCGACTCGTTGCAGCCATTTCTTCTATGGCGGTAGCAATATTGCTAGCCATAGCCAGAGTTTTATTTGAATCATCTAGCACTGTTTTTGTTGCATGGCTCATGTCGTCACTTAGTTTTGAGCCTGAATTTATTGAATGATCTAGCCCCAACAGCAGATCTTTAAAGGCGTAAATTGTATTGTGAATTGCGTTTGATATTTCGCCAAGTTCATCTTTACTTTCTAGCCTTATATCTATTGTTAAGTCGCCTTTTTCGGCTTTGAGCAATAAGGACGTTAATAGACTTAATTCTTTTTTAAGTGTGGTTAATAAGTAAAAGTTGAGGTATGTAATAGTTACCAGCGTAACTAAAAAGTATATTATGATCGCAGTCAACGTCATATCAGCAGCTTCTTTTAATTCAAAGCCATCTTTATTAACAGTATCCCATTGGTTATCTAATAACTTTTTAACTTGCGTTATTTGCTGTGTCGCGATAGGAAACCATACCGAGGCTGTTGGTAAAGCGGTGAAATCGGGTGAGTCTTTGCTAAGTAATGTGTTAGTTATTGCATTAATTTTGCGTGAGTCTGCACTTTGCAAAACACTATTAAAATCCGCTAATTGCTTACCCTGTAAGTTAGATGTTAAATACAGATTAAGTAAATCTATTTCTGAATTGTATAAAGCAATATTTTGCTGTGTAGACAGAGTTAACTGCTTTTTGGCCAAAGAGCCATTTATTTTTCCACGGTTTTGCCCTAAAAGCTCTTTATAGCGAGCAAGTAAAAAGGCGTTGCTAAGATCTTTAGACAATTCAGGGTGTGTAATTTGGCTGCTAAGGTTTTCCGCCACATCAAGCGCCATTTTATTAAGCTTACTATAAAATTTAAACGCATCTGGCGCAGCGTTGTTATCAACTTGTTTACGTAAAGCCGCTTTACCAGCGTCGTGATTGTAAAGAATGCTTAGGTTTTTAGATATCTTTGTCGAGTTTTCGTTTAATTGAGCACTTATAGTTTTTAAGTGTTGTATGGAAGCATCTGCTTTTTCGCGTTGTGCTAATACTTTGTTTTTTGCTGCATCTGTACCATTCCCTAAAAAACCTGCAGTTAGGCCGCGCTCAACAGCATGATTATGTGCGACCTTTTCTAATGCGTCTAGTAAACGAATTAGCGATATATCTTGTTGTAGAGTTTGCGACTCTTGCCATTTATTCGCGATGTTTTGTATTAATAGTATAAAAATAAAAACCATTAATATTATCGACGTGAGCAACGAGAGTTGAATGATGGATAGTCGTCCAAGTAAGCGATTCATAAGTACAGTCCTATTTTGTATTTACCTACGTGTTTTCGATTAAGTAATTGTTTAACTGATAAAATAGCCATTAACGATGTAATCAATGAAGCTTAGTGTAATTTTTGATAAATTCACTCTAATTAAATGATTAATTAAGATAACCAAAATAGGAACTCGGTTATGGTTTACTTATAAATGATAAATAAAAAGCGAGTTAATCTGCAGGCTCGCACTTCACCTCTGCTCACTTTACTACTGTGCGGGGGCGTGGTTAACTGCTCAATTCTGTCGGTTTTTATTTGTTCGCTGGTGACGCAATAGTTTTAAAGGCTCGTATATGTGGGTTTTTAATCAATATGAACAAAAATAGCGCTGGCTATTAATTTTATGTGAGATTTTAAAAGGATACTTTTGTGAAAAACGGTGTAATTTTATTTTTTAGTCTGTTGTTTATGACTGCCTGTGCGGTGCAAAAAGAGGGTCTGTTTCCAGAGGTAGATAGTAATGTTGCTTATTCCAAAGTTGCGTCGTTAGGGTATAAAAATGCTGATGAAAAAATTACTTACGGGAGTGATGAAGCACAGTACGCATTACTTTGGCGCGCTTCTCAAACAGATCAAAGCCAGCCAAAGCCTTTGGTTGTGTTGCTGCATGGGGGATGTTGGCTTAGTGCATACGACATTAAACACACTTTTGCGTTAAGCACAGGGTTGGCGCAAGCGGGTTTTAATGTATGGTCTGTGGAATATCGCCGAAGTGGTGAAAGCGGTGGCGGTTGGCCTGTTACATTTGGTGATATTAAAGCCGGTATTGCAGCTTCTAGCACATACAATAATGGCGAATTTAAGCTTAATAACGCTGTAGTTGTGGGGCATTCTGCTGGTGGGCACTTAGCATTACTTGCGGGTGGGCAAATGAGCGAGCTTAAAGGCGTAATTGGCCTTGCACCTATTACCGATATTAAAGCCTATGCATCAGGCACGAATAGCTGTCAAAAGGTCACAAAAGACTTTATGCAAGGCATGCCAAGCGATAAACCAGACGCGTATACGCAGGCAAACCCAAGTGAACAGCCGCTTCATGCGCAAAGTATTATTTTACAAGGTACTAAGGATTTAATTGTCCCAGCGTATAACTTGAAGCAGTTAAATCGCCCTGTTGTAATGTTAGAGGGTGTTGGCCATTTTGATTGGATACACCCAGGCTCTGCCGCTTTTAATGCACTAGTTAAAAATTTAAACGGAATCAATAAATGAATTTTAATGAAATAGTCGGGCTGGATAAAGCCGACCCACTTGCAAGCAAGCGCGATGAATTTGAGTTACCCGCACATACCATTTACTTGGACGGTAATTCGCTTGGCGCTTTACCAAAAGCAGTTAAATCAAGAGTGGCTGAGGTGGTTACTCAGCAATGGGGAAACGACTTAATTAAAAGCTGGAATGTTCACAATTGGATTGATTTACCGATCCATGTTGGAGAAAAAATAGCGCCTATTATTGGGGCTGCAAAAGGCCAGGTTATTTGTTGTGATTCGATTTCAATAAACCTGTTTAAGCTTTTAAGCAGCGCGCTTACGCTAAATACTGGCCGCAATGTGGTTTTATCAACACAAGATAATTTTCCGACTGATTTGTACATGGTACAAGGGTTAAGCGATTTATTAGGCACCGATTTATGCCAGCTAAAATTAGTTCAAGAGCAACATATTAAACAAAGTTTAACGGATGACGTAGCTGTACTGCTACTAACCCAAGTTAACTTTAGAACAGGGCAGCTACTGGATATGCAAACGCTTACCAAGCTTGCCCATGATAAAGGTATTTTAGTTATTTGGGACTTAGCCCACAGTGCCGGTGCGTTACCTGTTGAACTGGATAAATGTAATGTGGATTTTGCAGTAGGTTGTGGCTATAAATATTTAAATGGTGGGCCAGGGTCTCCTGCGTTTTTGTATGTTGCAAAGCGTCACCAAAGCGCGGTGAAACAGCCGCTGAGTGGTTGGATGGGTCATGCTAAACCGTTTGCATTTGATGCTAACTATCAGAGCCCTGAGAATATAAATCAGTATTTATGCGGTACGCCCAGTGTCCTTGCCATGAGCGCACTTGATGCAGCGCTTGATGTATGGCAAAACGTAAGTATAGCGCAGGTAAGAGACAAATCTATTGCCCTGGCTAATGTGTTTATAAGCCTTGTGCAATCGCAGTCATGTTTAGCTGATTTACGTTTGTGCTCCACAGAGAACTCAAGCCAAAGAGGCAGCCAGTTGGCATTTTCTCATGAGAGTGCCTTTGCTATTTGCCAAGCGTTAATTGAAAAAGGCGTTATTGCTGATTTTCGTGCACCCAATATATTACGCTTTGGTTTTACACCGCTTTACACTTCGTTTGAGGATATTTGGAATGCGGTTGGCATTTTGGTAGATGTAGTAAACACACGGTTATATACCGAGCCTCGTTTTAATTTAGCAGGGAAGGTGACCTAATTTATTATCACTATTGCCATTAAGTCATGACTTAATGGCAATAGCTGCTTGGTTAATCTGTATATTAATCAGTACCGCGTTAAATATACAAAAGCATTGCTGACAAACAGTCAGGCTAAAGAGTCGAATATTTTATGTATCGCCCTTAAAAGCGGCTTTTCTTCTCTTGCAACGTTTAATCGGGTGTTTAAAAAAATGTGGCTGACATTTCTAATGAATACCGAAAAAAAATAGCGACTGTCGTAGCTCAAATATGGCTGAATCTTTATAAAACAAACTATTTCCCCGTATTTTATGCGTTTATATTTATACTATTTAATATACTAAAAACTTAGCTTAATCCTCTAAAATTAGGCTACGATTTTCATTACACTTACCAAACATGAGAGTACGTTGAATTATTTAGCTCATCTTTATTTAGCACAGCCTACAGCTGATTCTCATTTTGGGAATTTGCTGGGGGATTTTGGTGTTAAAAGGCATGTAAAACACTTACCAAGCACGGTTAGAAATGGGCTCGATAATCATTATTTGGTCGATAAATTTACGGATTCTCACCGCGCAGTTAAACACGCCAAACAGTACTTTTCACCTGAGCGTAAACGCTTTGCGGGTGTGGCGATTGATGTGGTGTTTGATCATTTTTTAATTGTGCATTGGCAGCGCTTTAGCAAGCAACCTTTAAGTGATTTTAAGTGCACCAGCTATCAGTTATTAAATAACCGTATACCTGTTATGCCGCCGCGCATGCAGCATGTTGTAACAAGCATGACTAAAAATGATTGGTTTAAAGAGTACGAAACCGTAGATGGAATAGGGTTAGCACTTGATAATATTGCCAAGCGTATTCGCTTTACTAACACTTTTGCGGGCGCCGCTGATGATATAACGCGTAACTACGACGAATTAGAAGCCGTGTTTTTAGCATTCTTCCCGGAACTAATTAAGCATGTAAATGAGTTTAGTCTCGAAAGCACTCAAAAAAGTTAGATAAAGAACTTTATTTAAAGTTTTCATTAATTGTTAACCTTTTGTGATAATTTAATGTGAAAAACACGCTACTCTTAATGCAAATTAATTTTTGAGTGTTTTTAATGAATCGCAATTACTTGGTTATTGTGAGCTTTGCTGTTTTAGCGGCATTTCAATCTGGTGCTGTGTTGGCTTTTGACTTTGACTTAAAGTCGGTACGAACCACTATTTCAAACCCAAATACTAGCCACGCGTTAATATACAATGACCTTGCTGGGAGTAATCAAAAAACACTGTTTTCGTTAGAGCCCCTAAACAACCAACGTGTGGGTGTGTTTTTTGATATTAATGACATTGAAATAGGCTACTCAGCCGATATTTTTGAAGATGATGTTGAAACAAAAACACAGGATATACTGCTTTCGTATAGAAAATTTAAAAATTCTAAAATCACGTTTAACTATCAAACGCTTGAAGGGCTGCAAAGCACTGCTAGCAATTTAAACGGCAATCAGTCAGAACAATTTTTCTCGCAAAATACACGTTCAACTAAGTTTGAGCTATCTGGCCAACACAACTTTTATACCTTCAATAATAAAGAGTCTTTGTTTGAGCATTTTTTTCTTAATAGGCCAAAGCTAAGTAACAAATTTGATTTTTCGTTAAGTATTGTTGGCGCATGGTCTTTCAAGCATGTATCTCTTGAGAATAAAGATAATATTGTGTTTCAAGCTGATTTTTTAAATTCATCTGCACCACAGGTCACTAAGTTAATTTCTAATTCGTACGGGGCGAGTATTGGCTCGCTTTTATCATTTTCGTTACCGCATAATGTTCACGTATTTGCTGAATATAAAGTAGGTAAGGGAAATATTCGAAATACAGACCCTGGACTGGGGTTAAAAGATTCGGGCGGCGAAAAAGTAGCAGCATACGGCGGTGGAATTTCTTGGACTTCAGACAATAAAAAACTTATGGTTGTACTACGTGCATGGGAGCAAACAGGCCGGCATATAGATACTTCTTTTGGTGATTTGTCAGTAATTAAATTTTTTTAGTATTGATCACCTAAATAGTGAATTTACCAGGAATACTATGAGTAATAATAACGCAGTACCTCAGGCTTATGTGAAGCAAGAGGAAGGTTATAGAATAAAAGCCTTAAGATTATACCCTTGGGTATGCGGGCGTTGTGCTCGTGAGTTTGAGTACTCTAATTTACGTGAGTTAACGGTGCATCATGTTGATCACAACCACAGTAATAACCCAGAGGATGGCAGTAACTGGGAGTTATTGTGTATTTATTGCCACGACAATGAGCACAATAAATACCACGAGCATATTATGTATGGCGGGTCGACTACAGATCGTAAAGTGGAGGCTGCAACGCATTCTCCATTTGCTGATTTAAAAGCGATGTTAAATAAGTCAAAGTAATGTTTGAGCCAGTTAATGGTTAAATAAATAAACTAAAATTTATAACAGCGATTACTGGCTTAACAGTTATTGCAAAATGTAAGCTTTAGCGACTATTTTCCATTCATTATCTAGTTTAGCTAATGTTAGTGCATCGTAAAAGCGGTTAGTAGAGCGAAATAAAACAACAGCTAAACGATCGTCAACTATGTTCATACTAACAATTTCACCATCGAGGTTTCCACCCGCTGGGTTTTTATTTGATGCCCATTGGTTAAGCACACTGGTCATATCTTTATACGACTTAATAACTTCTTTACCGTTGTCGTTTTTTACTACACCCACCATTGTTGCGTGATCTGCTGCAAATGCGCGAAATAAACGTTCTTTACTTGCCTCCCCTTGGCCTTGAAAGTAATCGTCTACTGCGGCTTTTATTGCTACTTTGTCAGAGACTTTATCTGCAAGCGCACTGAACGATAAAAAGGTAACACTTATAATAACTAACAACGATTTCAACATAAAACTCTCTTTTACTAATTCTTAAACGCATTAAATTTGAGGTTGCTGGCGTAAGCTAAAACAACCTCATAATATTATATTTGAGCTAAGCCCTATTTATTAAAGCTCTTTTGCTGTTTTGTCTTTTATGTCAAACCAGTTTGAATCGGCTGAAGTAATAAAGCCTGGGACGTCTTTTAGCCATTGTTTTTGAACCGATTTATCAAGATTTAAATAAAGTTTGTTTTCAACAATTTTGAAAGCCTCAGGATCTACATCAAACTTTTTCTCCATTGATACACCAAACGCACAAAAGCCACCAAATTGTGGTGCGTATTTTTCTGGGTTAGCTCTAAATAGGTCGCGGTGCTTAGCTGAGCTAAACTTATAAATGGCGTTTTTATGGGTTGCAGTATATTCAGAACTGCCTGTTACCGCTTTGTTTTGGGTAAAGTAAGCAACAGTGTCGTAGCCACTAATTGCGATGTCGTTAACGTCGGCATTTGCGTCTATGTCTGCTGCAAAGCTTAATGAACTTGCAAGGACTGATGCTGCAAAAAAAGCTGATTTAGTGAGTGTCGAAAATTTCATGTGTATCTCCAAAGGGTAATTTAATTAGTGTGTTTGTTTAAAACTCAACTGTACTTTATCGTTATTGTTTGGTTAATATGCGTCTATTAGTCTACATTTTCATACCAATAATCCAAAGAGAGGTTTATGGACGTACTTTCGAGTGTGTTGAGTCATTTTTCACTTAATGCGAATGTGTTTTTTAGCGGCAATATGTGTGGTACGAGTGACTTTAGTGAGGATCAAGGTGTTGGGCATTTACATTTATTACGCTCTGGTACGTTAAAAGTGCGCAGTAATAGTGGCTTTGAAGTGGTTTTGTCTACGCCTTCGGTTATTTTTTTCCTCACTCTACAGGGCACTGTTTATTTTCGGATAAGGGTGACGGAGCTGATTTAGTGTGTGCACAAATTAGCTACCAAAGTGGAGGGCATAGCCCTTTATTACAGGCGCTGCCTTTTTGCTTAAATTACGAATTAACGGGTGATGGATTATTAGCACAGAGCGCTTTTTGGATTTTTGAAGAGGCATTTAAAGACGCCAGCGGTAAGCATTTAATTATAGATCGCTTATGCGATGTATTTTTAATTAGTGTGCTGCGTAAAGTACTAGAAGAAGGCGCAATTAAAAGCGGGATGATGGCAGGGCTTGCCCATCCTCAGTTGGCTAAGGTATTAATAAAAATACACCAAACCCCAGAGCAAAACTGGTCGCTTAGCGCTATGGCTGAGGAGTGTGGCATGTCGCGCTCTAAATTTGCCGATACCTTTAAACGTGTAATTGAGCAAACACCGGCTGATTATTTGGCTGATTGGCGTTTATCGGTTGCTAAAAAGCTTATTTTAAAAAATCAAAATATGGATTTAGTGGCTAATCAGGTTGGGTACGAAAATGGCTCTGCGCTTGCCCGCGTTTTTAGAAAAAAACAGGACAAGCGCCAAAAGAGTGGTTATTGAGTCAGCAGTAAGCTTTTATTTTTGTAAGCTTACTGCAATTAGTTTTCAATTAAATACTTTGAATCGAGCGACCAAAAGTTATTTTCGAGCTTTTGCAAAGGTCGTTTTTTAGAGCCTGGTGATGCTTTATATAATATCAAATTAATCAGATCAGAACTGACCGCAGGGTCACTATGAAAGTAGTCATGGCCAATTAGGCTGCCAGATTTAGGTACTTTAATGAGGCTTACATTACCCACAGAGGTAAATATATCCTGCTCGTTTATACTTACATCTTTTGTGTTTAACCTGCCAAAACTCAAGCTGTTTGTTAGCCACTGTGAAATACCCAATGCACTATCTTCTTGAGAGGTGTAAATGGTAATTTTTCCAAATGCAGCTCCAAATTGCTCTGCCATCAACCTTTGTTTAATAATACCAAAATCGAGATCAGGGGCTGCTAAAATTAAGTTTTCAATACGCAGGTCTTCGCGGGGATTTCCGCCACTGGCTCTGTTTTCAATTATAAGCTCTCTAAGTGTTGTGGTTACTACATCTGTGCCACGGCTATGCGCAATAATATGAATGTTTTCAATTTCAGGATTTTTAAAAAGTAGTCGCAAGGTTTCTTTTAAATGAAAAATAGTAAATTGACCAGACTCTTTATCTTCAAAATAGCCGGTTAATCCTGTGGCGGCGGCAGGCCAAGAGTAAACAATAGGTACGCCTTGTCGGTTCAAAAAATGCCAAATACCGGCAAGAGTAAATACCGATTCGTTAAAGGTATTATTAAAGCCATGCACAAACAAAATAACATCTTTATTATTACTGTTTTTTAAACGCTGATTAATGTTTTTGTTTAACTGGGTTTCGTGAAAAATCTTTCGCTCTAAAATGTCTTCGTCAATTTGGAGTTTGTCTCCTACGCGTCTAAATTTATAAGGCGATAAAGGAAAGCGACCTAATTCATCAGCTTTTTCCATTACGTAAGTTAAATTAGCGGAGCGATTTTTAAGATTACTTTGCTGTAATAGCTCACGCCATTGCAAAGATTTATCGCCAAAATTTACTTTTGCTACACCGTATGCAATTGATGGCGAGCGACTTGCGTTATACATAACACCTTCTTTTTCTGAAACTGCACGGTCTGTAACATAGAGTAATTCCATACTTGTAGTATGTAAGTTTTTAGGTACTTGGGCTTCTGAATAAGGCGCACTTACATATATATTGGGTGTAGGCATTAAAGCTGGGTTTGAAGTACAGGCAGATAGCAAAATAATGAGCAAAAGACCGAAAATAGAGGATTTACTGTGAGGGTGAAAAAGCATGCTTATTCCTTATTTCGGTTTGTAAATTATTTTAAAGAGGTTAAGTATAAAATTAGCATATAAAAAGTAACATATTTATTACCTTTCACACACTCTATACTAATTTTACAATTTATTGTTGCGTTAACGAGGATTTAAAATAAAAATACCCGAGCTTATAAGTAGAGAAAACTGCGGGCATTGTTTTTTGGGGAGGTTATAAAGTTAAATCTTAATAGCCTCAGTAGGCGTTGTTGATAATCCACTAAAATACTTCATTACCAATTGGCCTTGGCTGTTTTTTTCTATTACTAAGTAATTGTTTGAATTAGGGTAGTAAAAGCTATTTTTAGACATGGTAATAAGTTTTATTTTATCGCCACCAGTGCGCTTGGAGTACAAAACGTCATTTTCAAAAATTAGGCTGCGTAAGGTGTTTTTATCAATACGGTAATCACCTAATACGGGCGCTAATTGCTGCGCTGTTACCTCTGCTTTTTTAAACTCGGGGAGTGTAATGCCTAGTACTCTGGCTGTGAGTTTTTCGTTGATAAAAATAGGGTTTATGTGGTTTGAATTAGCCAGCACTGCAACATATAGCTTTTGCTCTGGTATATAGCGTGCATGTGCCAAAAAGCCATTTATTCCGCCAGTGTGTTTAATTACGGTGTATTCATTCAAAGGCTCAATAATTAATCCGTAACCGTAGGATGAAAAGCTGCCGTCGTTAAGTTTAAAAGGGCTGATCATTTTTTCATAACTTGCTTTACTAATAAGCTTGCCAGACGATAACGCATTAAACCAAATATTTAAGTCAGTTGGAGTAGATATAAGCGCACCTGCGGCATATGGCCAATCCATATTAATGTAGCTGGTGTTGATAAATCCTTGCTCTGTTTGTTCATACCCAGATGCGCGATGGGCAACAATTTCTTGTCCTTCATAACTACTCTGGTTCATTTTTAGCTTTTTAAATATGTGTTGTTCAATAAAGTCTTTGTAAGACTGGCCACTTGCTACTTCAATTATTTTACCAAGCAGTGAATAGCCCGTGTTCGAATAAGCCATGGCTTCGCCGGGTTTAAACACCATTGGGTGTTTGGCAAAACGCGCTAACGTATCGTCAACGCTTGTGGGTACTTGTATTTCTTTATCAAAGAGATCGTCGTCATCTGTGTAGTTGGCGATGCCTGAGGTATGGGTTAATAAGTTTTCGATTGTGACGAGGTTGCCCTCTGTTGGGAAGCTTGCAACATACTTATGAATATCATCGGTAACCGCTAGCTTACCTTGCTCTTGCAGCATCATAATTGCAGCTGCAGTAAATTGTTTTGAAATAGAACCTAAACGTAAAACGCTTTGCTCATTAAGTGCGATGTTATGTTCAAGGTTGGCAAGCCCTCGCGCTTCTTTAAAAAGGACTTTGCCATTTTTGCTTATAATTACCGATACTCCAGGCTCATTTTCAACTAGGTTCTCGTTAAGAATTTCCTGATACTGCGAGGCCGTCGGGTTTGCTTTTACAAGGCTGGGTGTTAATAGCGAGAGGGCTAACAAACAGCTAGCGTAAAATGGCTTAATCATATTCATCCTTTTTAGTTTTTATACCAAACCTGTAGATAGGCTTAGCAATCCTTGTGCTTATTAGTGAATTAATATTGCACAGCTAAAAAGTAAACACAATTATTGAATTTTATAGGGGTTCAGTAATAGGTATAATCGCTGCGTTTATTGGTTTTATTATTTTTACAAGGAAGTTATTTATATGCCTGATGTAACGGCTCTATTTTATATTGCGATTATGGCTTTTTATTTATTACACAAAAACGAAGAGGACAAAATATTAGTGCCCATAATTGGTTTTGCTGTAATTCCTCTTTTTAGCAACGATTACTGGCTATGGTTTAAGGTGAGTGTAGGGTTGGGAATTTATGTATTGATGGTGGAAAAAGCTAAAGCAGGGTATACCGGTGGAGGGGCTGTTTCAGCATTTGCTATGTTTTTTATGGTGGCTTTTTTAGTTAGTATTTTTATAAAAACTATTTTTTCTGTTGCTATTAATTTTAGTTTTTAAAATCTGTTCTAAATACTTAAAAGTAACTTTGCTAAGCTTTTTAGCTAAGTAAGCTGTTATTAAAAAGGCCGAATCCCATTTAATGGTTCGGCCTTTTCAAGCTTTAGGTTAATAACAATAAGAGTTATTTTTTCTTTTCGCTTGGTGCTGGTTGGCCATAATTAGGTGAACGAGGTCCATATAATAAGCCGTTGTAAACATCTGAAGAAAGTAAGCGTGTTGAAGTCATTGCTGCGATTTCAAAGCCTTTATCAGTGACTGTTTCAGCAATTTGATTAATTGCTGCAATAACAAGCATGCCTACAAGGCCACCACCGCCATTACTTTGTTGTTCAGCTGAAGAGGCTCTTGCTTTGCCTTGCCATAATTGCTCGCCAGTGCGTAAATCAACTAATGAGGCTGACACAGTTACAGCTGTTTCGCTAGAAATTACAACATAGCTAGTACCGTATTCTTCAATAGTGATGTAAAGCGCAGAGTCTGCACCAAAAATCTCATGTAATTTATTTACCGGTACTTGGTGCACGTCGCTTGCAACAGTGAGGCCATTACCTTTAAAGGTTTGATCAACTAAAGCAACAGGAAAAACATAAAAACCCGACTCAGCTATAGGCGCGACCATTTGAGTCATCACACTGTATGGTGCAATTACTTCAGGTGTATTATTTAGCGGAGGTAAAATAATAACTGAGTGAGGGTCTGCTTGTTTAAACGCCGTGTAGTCATGTGCTGGTGGAGGTGAAACACAACCAGCGAGTAATGCGACTAATGCGATCGCTGTGTATGATTTTAAATTGAGCATATTAAGCGCCTTTCGCAGATTTTAGAAGGAAGTCGATGTAATGAACTGATTCTGGGAAAAGTGATTTCTCAGTTTCGAAGTGAGTAGTGCCTAATGAAGGATTACCCGTTTCAAAGTACAGCATACCTAGGTGTGCATGTAGCCCAGGCGCAACATTCTTACTTTTGTTTGCAGCATCTGCAATAATTTGCTCAAGCATACTAATTTGCTCTTCAGCTGTTACGTCATCTGCTTTTAAATAGGCGTATACGGCAGTGCTATAGTCACCGTAATAGTAAATAGGTTCTTTCGTTGAGTTACAACCCGTTAGGGCTATACAAACAAATGCTAAGGTAATTAGCTTTTTCATTATTTATTGCCCCATTGGCCAGCTTCAAGACCAGTAACTAACTTGTTAACGACTTCGCGAATAGCTAGGTCAAGTACTTTGCCATTTAATGTGGCATCGTATGAAGCTGTGCTACCAAAACCAATAACTTCACGTTCTGATAGGCTATATTCACCAGCACCTTGCACTGAATAAATAACTTCTGATGTAGTAACATCAACAACATTAAGCGTTACTTTAGCGTAAGCAATTTGCGATTTACCTTTACCCAATAAACCAAAAAGTTGGCGATCGCCAATAGCTTTACGGCCAAACTCTGTTACATCACCAGTTACAACAAATTTAGCACCGCTAAGAACTTGTTTTGTACCTGTTAACTTTGCTTCTTCTGCAAGGGCTGCCATATTGTCGCGATCAAGCACACTAAAGCGATTTGTTTGTTGTAAGTGGCTCATTAGTGTTGTTTTTGCTTGGCTGCCTAAACGGTCTTGGCCCGATGAAAATATACCATTTTGAAAGCTCGAACGGTTTACAAACTGACCTACGACTAGTTTGCTTTTTGTACCTGAGTAGGTTGTGTTATAGCTAGCAACAGTTGGTGTTTCTACTACTTTTGATGATGTTGTAGCACACCCAGCTAAAGACGAAGCTGTAATTGCAGCGATTACAATTGTTTTAATGTGGCTTTGGTTAATTCGCATAAATTTTTGTCCATATAGATAATTGCAGAAATTTTTATTGATAGGCGCTTGATTTTTATACTTATAAGTCAATTACTTATTTCAAGAGTCCATTCAACTTACCTTATAAACAAAAGTCGATGTAAATACAATGTTATTTATGTTTTATACAGGTACACACAATAAAAAAGAATAAATTCTTTGTAATAACAATGCTAATTCATTAGTTTTTAAATTATTGAAAGCCTTTTTCTATAGTTGATATACAGGGACATTTATTGCGCGCTGAGTTGTTAATTAGTAATTTTATTCAATTAACTTTAATTTTTAAAACCAATCGGCTGCAACTTGTAGTGGAGTAGGGTCGCCTTTTTTAGATACCCAAAACACTAAGGCTTGCTTTGTTGGCGATATTTTTTTAGCGCGAGGCATGGTCAAGTCAGTTAATGATAATTGCTGCTTGGTCTGCATGTCACTTTGCTCGTAGCCAATAACAACAAAGTCGTGTTTTAACTTATGGCCTGCGTTTTCGCCGCTGTGTATTTGTGTTTCTATGCCAAAGCCTAACAAAGCTACATGGGCTATTAAGTTTTGGTTAGTATTATCTTCGGTATTAACAGTATCGTATTCGAGATTAATTTTACTGTTGTTTATAGTCGCTTTTAAATTACCTAAATAACGGGCTTTAGCTACAGGAATAGCTTGTTTATAAAACCAACCTTGCCACCCGCTGCCGTTAACCATAAATCCTGGGGTTGCTACAATCCTACTTTTACCGAGTGCCTTATAAGTACGTTGTCTTTTACTAAAAACAGCAGAGGCAAACGGGTCTTTCCATCCTAAATAATCCCAATAAGTAACATGAAAATTAATAGGGATTAAATCAGTCCATAGTTTTTCATCATCTGTAAACGTTGAAATCCAGCGCTCTGCGGGTGGGCAACTACTGCAACCTTGCGATGTGTAAAGCTCTAAAAAGGTAGTCGGATTAGCTGTACTGGAAATAGTTACTTGCTCAGCAGCTTGGCTTTGAAAGCAAAAAATTATTAACCCAAAAAATACGATAAGGAATGGACGATATAATGTTTTAGAAAGCATGCTGTGATTCACAAAGGCTGATATTCACCTTAGCATAAGTGACTTTTAAGATTGAAGTATCACGAAATACTCACAATTAAATCACGTTTTCACTGTATATTTTACTTAGTTAAACTTAATTTGAACACCCGCTCAAGCTGTGCTTTAATCGTTGCTCAATTATTGAGGAACTTTACATGATTAAATTTTATTTTCACCATACGCCAAATCCAATGAAGGTTGCACTCTTTTTAGAAGAAACAGGCTTACCGTTTGAACTTGTTCCTCTTGATACTTTAAAAGGTGAGCAACATACACCTGAATTTAAAGCAATTAATCCAAACGCTAAGGCGCCAGCAATTGTTGATGGTGAAACTCGTGTGTTCGATTCGAATGCTATTTTAATGTACCTTTCTGAAAAGTATGCAAAGCTAGAAGGCAAGGGCGATGACCGCGCTGAAATGTTGTCGTGGTTAATGTTTATCGCATCGGGTTTAGGTCCGTATTCAGGGCAAAGTGTACACTTTAGACACATGGCGCCAGAAGGGCTTGATTACGCGGTTAATCGCTATTTACGTGAAGCGCAGCGCCATTACGAAGTACTTGATACGCACCTTGAAGGTCGTGACTTTATTGTGGGTGATACGTACACCATTGCTGATGTATCTGCATGGGGCTGGATTGATAAAGCACCGGTTGTATTGGGTGAAGAGGGTTTAGCACCGTACCCAAATCTTAAGCGTTGGTTTGAAAGCATTGATAGTCGCCCAGCAGTTGCACGTGCACGCGTGATTGGTACTGATATAGCCTTTAAAAAAAGAGTTTGATGAAGATGCTAAAAAAGCGTTTTTTCCTTCAAACTATCCAAAAGTATAAAAAAGTACTCAATACAATAAGCAGATCAGCTAGCTGATCTGCTGTTTAGTATTTTATGGCTGTGTGAGCGCCTCTTTATTTTCGTCTGACTCAAACAAGCTAACTTCTTCTGTATGCTGGCTTACGCTGTTTCTTTTTAGGGCGATGTATAGGTCTGAGTGGATATATATACCTTCTTTTCCTGACTTCATTCCTGCAATTTCAAACCACGAAAGTAACTGACGTTTTCTACCTGCAAGCTCAAGCCTTATATCGCGCTTTTTAAATATAACGTCGAGATCGGCAAGCATGGCCATTACGCTTAAATCTAAATGAGTAAAGCACGGTACAGCATCAATTATTACACATTGGGTGTCGTCTTTTTGCCTTGCGTATTGCTCAAGTAATCTGCGTTTAAAGTAGCTGGCATTAAAGTAAGTTAAAGGTGAATTAAAGCGATAAATAAACACGCCTTGCACTGCTTTTGCTTTATCTGTGGCGTCTAAACTTCTTACTACACCGTTAACATCTACGCCGAGTATATTGTCGGTTGGGCGCATAACAGTGCGAATAAATTGAAATAACCCAAGTAATACAGCCAGTGTGATCCCTGGAATAACACCAATAAATAACACCGCAAGTAAGGTGGCTGAGGCGAGATAAAATGCCTGTTTATCTTTTCGTTTTAATTGCCAAACCGCTTTTAAATCGAGTAAATGAACAGAGGCAATAATAAGTACAACACCCAGTGCCGCGCTTGGAATAAATTCAAGTGGGGCTGTTAAAAACACGGCTATGACCGCAATAATGGCCGCTGCTATTATTGATACTAACTGCGTTTTACCACCCGTTGCATCGTTAACAGCGGTGCGTGAGTCGGCGCCACTGACTGCAAAACCTTGCGAAAGAGCTGACGCAATATTGGCAATACCTAACGCTCTAAATTCTTTATCGGCGTCTATGTCGTAGCCATTTTTAGCAGCAAAGCTGCGGGCAGTTAGCATCATACTTACAAAGCTCACGATGGCTAAGTTAAGTGCGGGTACCACCAGCTCACGCATAATCCCTAAATCAAAAGCAGGGGTATTAAAAACGGGAAGCCCGCCAGTTATGGTGCCAATAGTTTTTATATCAAATTGTTTTAAATCGAAAATCCATACGAAAAGCGCACCAAATGCAATGGCGAACATAGATGCAGGCCAGGTGGGTCTTATGCGCTTCATGGCAAAATAAACCGCCAGTGTAAATAAGGCCATTAGTAAGGTGGGAACATGTGTTTGCGCTAGGTATGTAGGTACACCACCTAGGCGTTCAAGTAAGTAGCGCTCATCAAAGGTAAAACCGAATACTTTGGAAAATTGACCAACAATAATAGTGATAGCTACGCCGTTTAATAAGCCCATTAAAATAGGTTTAGATAAAAAGTCGGCTAATACACCTAACTTAAATTTACTGGCTATAAAGCACCAAAAGCCGGTCATAGCGGTCATGGTGACAACAAGTTGCCAATGCTTAAAGCTGTCGCCTGCAGCAAGAGGTGTTACTACTGCTGCAATAACAGCGCAGGTGGCGGCATCAGGGCCGACTATTAATTGTTTAGAAGTGCCAAATAGCGCATAAAGCATCATTGGCAGTATGCAAGAATATAACCCTACGGCGGCGTTAACACCGGTTAGTTGTGCGTAAGCAATGGCCACAGGTAAAGCCACTGCAGCTACCGATAGCGCTGCTCTTACATCATCAGCAAACCATTGACGCTCGTAGTGCAGCAATGTATCTAAACCCGGCATAAAATTATATAAACGCGACAACACTTCAGTATCCTTGCTAATAGTTACAACGTTTTGATAGTAAATTTAATATTCAAATAAGTATAGCTAGGAGGGAGTGTTTTTTACGTAATATAAAGCCACTTTTTTATAGACGTAAAAAAGCCTGCAAAAAAGCAGGCTTTAGTGTCTTGGGCGTGTTGACCTTTGTGGATTGAAATTTGTTCAATCTAGGGGGGATTAAATCGCGGCGCGAGGTTTGTAACCTAGTGGGCTAAGTAAAAACCGAGCAAAGCTTCCGCGTCCTGCTCACGCCCCTTACCTACATCCATGTAGGCAACAAAGAGTTAATCGTCCCTAGAATGAACCCAAAGGGCAGCGCATGTTTGGTCTTTATGCTGCGTTATCGCCTATTTATGGGGAATAACCACACTGCATAGGCTCTGCCTTGCCTAAAAACCAAACATACTGCTGCAAATTCACCCACCAAAGAACAACACGCCCTAGGGAAAATTAAAATTTAGCGCGAATACCAAAGCTGTAACGGCGATCCGCTTCAGTGTACTTCCAAGCACCACCTAGTTCAGATAGGTAGATAGAAGGCTCACCCGTTAAGTTGGTCGCATTACCTACTAAGGTCACGTTTTCGTTAATATCCCAGCTTGCAGAGAAATCTAACTGGCCTCTGTCGTCACGGTAGTTATTACCGTAAACAGTGCCTTCTGCTGAAATGCTGCCGTCTGAGTTAATATTTTCTACGCGTTTTTCGTTTTCAGTATCTAAGAAACTGTCACGGTAGTTATAAGCGACACGAGTCGAGAACCCTTCGTATTCCCAAAATACTTGTAAGTTGTACGTATTTTTAGAAATATCTAATAACGGGTTGCCGTTTGGTTGTTCGCTGTCAGCATACGTGTAGTTTGCGTTAATGCCTAAGCCAGAAAATGCACCCGGTAAGCTTGTGAAGAACTGTTGGTAACCAACTTCAAAACCTTGTACTGAGCCGTTTTCGCCGTTTACATTTTTAACGGTATCAATACCCGTTAGTCCTGCATCACGCAAGCCTGCAACATGGTTAAAGCCATCAATATCTACAGGATAGTCAGTCGCATCTGAGTAAACTAGGTTGTCTTGTGATACACCTGCAACGTCAAGCTGACATACTTGGTTCCACTGAGTTACGTTTTGACCTGCTGTTGTGCTTGAAGCAGCTACACAGCTACTTTCGTTACTCAAGAAAGACTCAACATCTTTATAAAATAAAGCGAAAGACAGTACGTTACCTTCATCAAAGTAATGCTCTACTGATAAGTCGTATTGCGTTGCACGGTATGGTTCTAAATCAATAGAGCCTTGTGTTGCGCCTGTAATGTCGTTATTAACGTCAAACGCAGGGCTTAGCTCGCTAAAGTCAGCGCGGCGCATAACTTTTGCAGCAGCAAAGCGGAATAATGTTTCGTCTGAGTAGTTATACGTAACGTTTAAGCTTGGTAAAAAGTCGCTGTAGTCATTGTCGCCAGTTACTTTTTCACCATTAAGAAATACGCTTGATTCTAAATCTGTAGTCACATAACGACCACCCACAATCGCAGTGATGTTATCAAAGTCTAAGTACGCTGATATATACACGGCGGCGGTATCTTCAACTACGTTACGGTATGCGCTTTCTTGAAACACTTGGTTATCTGAAAGACTCCCTGTTGACGCTAGGTTAGTGCCTGCAAGTAACTGCTGAAGTTGAGCATAAGTATTAGCTGGGTTAGATAAACCGTTGTAGCTTAAAAACGTTAGTAGGTCGTTTTGTCCCGAATGACCTAATTGGTCAAAAGAGTTGTCGTGGCTAACTGTTGTAAAGCTATTTGAAAAAGCAGCGTTGTAGTCATCAACCCATAAAGTAGCTAACGAACCGTCTGAGTCGTTAAATGCATTTTTATAAATGTCTTTAATTTCTACTTTGTATTGCTCATATTCGTAATCGCGGTTAGTAACACGTACACCTGCTTTTACTTTAGACACCCAGTTTAAGCTGCTGAGTGGCTCAAACATTTCAACATCAAAACGAATAGCTGTTTCGTCATTGTCTGTTCTTCTATCTTCACTTTTAAATGTACGCAGAGCTAAGTTTTGTGGGTCAGTAAATGCATTTGGATCTGAGTGAATGATGCTTGGTAATTTATTACCGTCTTGAGAAAATGCACCATCATATAAATGATTTGTTAGCTGAGTTCCGCCACTTGCTTCAAATGTTGATTTTTCGATTGGGCGAAGTGTAAATTCAGAATCAGGTCTTACGCTTTGTGATGATGCTACCGCAATTTCACCAGAGATTTTTATACTGTCAGTCAGGTTCCACTCTGCACCAAGTGCATTTGAAAACGAGTCAGTTTCACGAAAGTCACTGTATGTTTTAGGGATACCAAATTCGTTTGTTAGCGTGTAATTATTTACGCCGTTAGCATCTTGAGTTGTGTTTGCATCTGTTGATAATGAACCCGCAACACCTAGAATAGAGTTACCACTTTGCTCACCAGAGCGTTTGGTACCGCTTAAATCAAGATACACCATGCCATTACCTGAGCGTGGTGCCCACTGAAGTGATAAATTTACAGCAGTACGCTTACGCTGTTCTACATATTGTTCAACACTGTGCTCGTCTCGTACGATAGCGTTGCCACTGGGTGTATTACCTGCTTGGCCATTAATCTCAATGTTTTGAGGTTTAACACGGCTAGACGTTTCATCTTGGCGGATTTCACGATCTTGAAACGAAAACATAGCAATGGCACCAAAGGTCCCCATTTCGTCAAAGTCCCAATTGTTACCAAGCGAACCGCTAAAAATAGGCGCTACTTTTTCTGTTTTATCAGCGTACTCACCATCTAATGAAATTGCACCAGTTAGCTTATCTAGCTCTAATGGACGAACCGTTTTTAAACTAACCGTTCCCCCTAATGCGCCTTCAATCATATCGGCAGTTGGAGACTTAACAACTTCGACTGTTTTTAAGAAGCTTGACGGGTAATCTTGCAGACTAATACCATCACGAGAGTCACCAATAGTAGAGCGACCATTTAGTTCAACACGGTTTTGCGGTAAACCACGAATCGAAACACTGTCACCCACACCAAAATCGGTGTTAATAGATACGCCAGTAATGCGTTGCAGCGCTTCAGCGATATTATTGTCAGGTAACTTACCAATATCTTCAGCAACAATAGCATCGACAATACGACCGTCGGTGCGCTTAAGCATTGCTGCCGCTTTCATACTTCCTAGCATGCCTCTAACTTCAATAACTTCAATATCACTGTTAGATGTTTCTGGTGTGTTTTGTGCTTCTTGCGCAGCTAAAGCTGACGAAGTCATCAATAAAAATGCAGCTGCACCCATTAATTTTGAATGGTTTTGTTTGCTGTTTTTTATTATTGAGGAAGTAATTCGATTGAGTTCCATGTATCTCTCCCAGTTGGGTAATTGTGTGTTGTTAGTGAATGTTGGTTTACCAATTTTCTCAGTTGTTTCTGTTTTTTTGTCATACAGAAGATGTGGTTGAAATTAGTTCAATTAGTGCGTTAATACAAGTTTTGTTTACCAATAACGTGCTTTTGGTATTACAACTTTGGTCTAATGTGGGTATATAGTTAATTAATTTAATGGGTTAAGTTATTCTTTTGTTTTTAAATGAAGTTGAAAGTTTGAACGTAATACGGGTGCATAGGTTTTTTATCGTTGTTTTTAAATTTAATATGCTAAAAAATAGATAGGTTTAATCTTATTTATATGAGGAGTATGAGGTTTTAATTCATAAAAAAGCTGCTTTATTGGTTGGTAAGTGGCCTGTTAGTGTAAGTTTTCTCACAAGCGTGGTGTTTATTTACTCAATATGCAATGCCAAGTTTTAATCGAAATAATAAGAGAATACAAATCACTTTTTTATTAAGGTTTTGTTTTGATTTATATTGGTAATATTTTTTTATTTTTATTTTTACTAATATTGGTTAACCAAATTCATTTGCTCTTTTGTTGCTTATACAACGAAATATATTTTGATAACCGAAGCGTAAAATTAAAATATGGACTTAGGAGGGTATTTTATTTAGGCGTTGGTTATTTTATTACCGTATTTAATATGCCAGTGTTTAGCTAGCTTGCGTTTAGGTTAACTATTTTTTGGTATTAAACTTTTAAAGTAAGGGGGATCGGTGTTTGGTTATTTATTACGTTTTATTTTAGTTATTAAGTTATTACAACTTAAAAAGCCCCGCATTATCAATGCGGGGCTTTTTTAATTTCAATTGTTAGCTAATTATGACGACGTGCTTACTTTGTTAATTGACCTGTCGAAGACTCAATATGAGCGCGAATAAACCACTGAAATTGCTCTAACTGCGCCAATTGGCTAGTGATCATGTCTTCTGAAACAGGATCTAGTCCAGAAAGGCTATCTATAGCCTTACGGTGATCGGCGTTAATACCGTTATACACTTTATTAAGTGCGCCTAAATGCTCTGTTACTAAGCCTTTACCTAGTGAATATTCATCCCATGTGCGACGATCTACTATTGATTTTGGCGTACCTACTGGTATTCCACCAAGCGTAGCAATACGTTCTGCAATGGTGTCTGTCATTTCGCGTACCAATTCAACCTGAGGGTCTAACATTTCGTGTACGCCAATAAAGTTAGGACCAACCACGTTCCAGTGGATATGCTTTAAAGTAAGTTGTAAATCTAAAAGTGCAACCATACGATTATCGAGTGTTGCTATTGTTTTTTGAGCTGATTCGTCACTCATACCAGGCGCGGTAAAGTTAGCGGTTTTGCTTGATTGATTACTGTTACTCATAATTCCTCCTGCTTAAGTAATATATTGCTCATATAATATGTTGCGTTATGAGCGTGACTTAAACTTAATAAAGCAACGGCTATGCCACAAGTGGATTTATTTAAAAGCAATTAAAAAACATGTGGTTATATTTTTATTTGAGGCAGTAGATAATGTGTGAAACATTCGATTTTTGAAAAGCCTGCATATATTTGTAAAATGTGCAGACTTCGATTTAATGACGCTTATAGTGTTTAGGACGTGTTTATCTTTGGAGGTTTAATTTGTAACAGTGTGCTTTATTTTTAGGCAAGGCAGAGCTTATGTAATGTGGTTATTGCCCGTAAATAGGTGATAACACCCATAAAAACTAAACACGGCCTAAACTTTAGCTATATATTCATGTGCTTTTAAAACATCCAGCGAGACTACTTCTAGCGCTTTTTTATTTGTGGCTTCAAGTACCACTGGTGGCGCAACGCTTGCTGAAATAGCATGAAGCCATCTTACTGCGCACAGGCACCATTTATCACCGGCTTTTAAACCTTCAAAATCGTAAAGAGGATTAGGGCTTATTAAGTCGTTACCTTGCGATTTTGAAAACTGTAAAAACTCGTCAGTCATAATTGCACATACACTGTGATTCCCAAGATCTGACTCTGGTACATAACAAAACCCTTCACGTGTGTATCCACCATTACCGCAACATAATTTTAAACGTGTACCGAGTACATTAAATTGATTCGCCATGAAAAGACCTTAATTTGTTGTGTTTAATGGAGTTGATAAGTTTAAGCCCGCAACAATATGACGGGCTTAATAATGCTTATTATTTAATACGCAGTGCCATACAATCGCTATGACCGTTAATGATCATGCTTTTATCAACACGTACGCCACCACCCGAGTATTTACCAGCTGCCGTAAAGCTACATATTTGTACAAAGTAGTCATCTACTTTAGGCAGTGCAAATAACTGTTGGTATATCTGGTCTTGCTCGGCAAAGTGCCCCGCTGTTTTTTCGATAATTTGCTGCTGTTCATCAACAAGTTGAATGTTGGCGCCGCAGCGTCCTACTATCGGTTTAACTACATAACCGGTTTGCAATAACTCGTCGTTAAGTTCAAACGCGGTATTAAGTAAATACTTATGGTTAGGGAACAAGCTCCAAAGTATTGGCAAAATTGCCTTATTGCTTGGAATTAATGTCCACAGTGGTTCAAACACCATCACATTTTTACGCAGTAGTACATCCACTAGGCGCGGAGTTTTACCTGTTTGCCATTGTGGTTCAAAGTTATCAGTTAGTAATTGATCAGCTTCGCATTCCTCACGAATTTGATCAAGAGCAGTTTCCCACGACCACGTTTTCCACACATAACTGAGCTTATCGCCATCGGCATCTACTATGTTGCCAGATTCATTCCAGCTAAGTGCGCTTAAACCAATTACTAACTTACATTCAAAGCCTGCGGCTTCAATGGCTTCTTTCATAAATAATGCGTGGTAATGTTCTTCAGGTTCATCGTCTTGTAAAATATGAACAAGACCTTTTACCTCACTTTTACGCCATGCTTTTACGAGGTCTTTAAATAAATTATGACCTGCGTCTACACCTGTTTTAACACCAAAGTGTTTTGCCCACTTGCCCTGAACTTTGCCGCTTTCCATATAGCACGATGCCGAATCGCAATTGTATTCGTAAACCTTTAAGCCTGCAGCGGTTAAGGCGAAGTCAAACCGACTGGTAATTAACTGGTTTAAGCGGTTATCCCACGATTGACGAATTTTATTTAGCACAACATCGGGTAAATTAAACTTTTTTAATAACTCAGGGTGCTGCAATACATAATCGGTTGCATGCATAAATAAGCCATGTAACTCGTTAGTCGCATGCTCAATGGTTTGTTGCGCCGTTTGAGATATCGCAAAGTAATTATGTTGATCTTCATCTATTGAGGTTAATTTATGACCTTGCATCATTTCTACGTAAGCAGCTTCATCGTCATTCGCAATATTTAACCATGACTTATTTGCTTGCCCTGTATCTGCTGTTTTATGGGCTTCTATAGTAAATAAGTCAGTGTTTAGCTCAGACGTTGGCTCAGCATATTCTATTTCATCAGTTTGTGTCATCCAGCCTAAAATAGTGGCGTCGCTGTAAGAACACTCAATCCAGTAGTCGCCATCTTTAGTTACTTTTGCTTTTAGTTCACGGCACCAGTTTTGATCTTTTGGCCATATTTGATGTCCTACATTTTGCTCAGCAATACGTATTTTGTCCTCATGTACTTCCACGACTACAGCAACATGACCTGTTTCTTCAAACTCGCCGCCTTCTTCCCAAATAAGTAGACTACCTAATTGAGGGTGATGTTTAGCACCATTTTTAAATGCGTTTAGTGGCAGTCTGTTTTGACTATTTACATCGCGCACTGAGCGCAGCTCAAAAATATCGTAAGCCATGGCAATATCATCAAAAATATAACCATGGGTGAGATACATCCATCGGCGCGCAAACTCAACACATTGCCATTTATAGCCCATGTAAATGCCATCAAGGTAACTACGATAGGCGCTACGATTAGGATAAATGCTTTCATCAGCCGTATCATAATCAGATGAGTAAACAGCAACATTACCAGGTGCATAACCTAATAAAGTACCAAAATCACTAGCAGGAGCAGAAGATTTCATAAACAAAAATGTTCAAAATAAGGGTGTAATAATTTGCTGACTATATGAGCGAAACACTGTGATAGCAAGATATAAAATAGGTTTAATTTGAATTAAATTTAGACGTTAAAAAAGAGTCTAAAATTATTTTTCATAACAAGTAATTTTGAGAATCTCATTTAATAAATTTTCTTATCTAATTTTTATGTGTGCACAACGTTACTTTTTGTTGTCACGCTATTTTTAGCGTTAATTCAACACATCTGTGTCCATACAATCAATATATTGCGATACGCAAAAAGACGGTAAGTAGTGGTAACTGTGTTATTGATATAATTGCTGAATATTAACGTTGAAAGTTACAAGGCGGGGAGCATCACTCTTTTGGGTACTAATATAGAAAGAAGATTTAACTGATCTAGAGATAAATGCAAGGATGGTAGGTTTAATGTAAAAAGAGCAAGATGCGTGATGTATCTTGCTCTTTGATCTAATGTAAATTTTAGCTTAGCTTTATAGCAAGGTACTTTATTTCATCACCACTTATTTGCGGTAAAAAATAAATATCACCGTACTTAAAGTATTGCTGTGAGTTAACGATTACCGCCTCCGCTGTTAAAGGCAGTGAATCGTATGTTTGGCCTAAGCTATAGTTGTTCACATTATCTACTTTTATTGCTCTATTAAGAGGGATTTTAGGCTCATCAACTACAATATAACCGTTATTATCCTCAATATAATATACGTTTTGGTATGTGTAGTAGCTGGTGTTATGGCGCTTAAAATGTCTGTAGTTTCTAGGCAGCGCACTTATACGTAAGCCTCTAGGGGGGTTAACTGCATGGTAGCCTCTTTTGGCTTTGCGATAATAAAGGCCGTCGTTAAACGTAAATGAAATACCATTAAATCTGATCGATGCGCTATTGCGTGGTAAATGGTTTATAAATCTGTTTTGTTTGTAAGCGACCGAATTATGATGCTTTGTTAAGAAGCTATATTTGCGGTGGTTGTAGCGGTTTTGTTCACGCTTTTCCTGTTTGTACTTTGCGAGTTTACGTTTTTCTTGCTTACGGTCTTCTCGTTTTTCTTTTTTATGCTCAATACGCTGCTTTTTTTCATGACGGCGTTCATCGCGTTTATATTCAACACGCTTATCGTGATCGCGTTTATAGCTCTCTCGCTCGTCTGGTGCTCCAAGCGCAGAGCCTGATACTACGCCAATGGCCAGCAGTGCAGGTAGTAAAAAAGTAAGTTTCATAGTATTGCCTCGTTTATGTTGTTACACAACTGAGTTCAATATTAGCGTCTCAAACTGAATGCTAACTGACATGCAATAGTAAACCAGCTTATGCTTACAGCTTTTTACATTTTGCTGACGATTCTTGACATAAGCTTCCATTTTTTCGGTTTTAGGTGCGTTTTAATGCTGTAATACATTAAAGTATGTATTTTATTACGTGGACTCTATTTGTACATTCTAAATAGTTAGCCAAATGAAGCGTAATACTAAACAACATAGGTTTGAAAAATTAATGTTAAAGTTAAGCCTTCCATGGCCTTGTATTAATTACTTTTGATAAAACGGGTAATCGCTATAACCCACTTCGGTGCCGCCATACATGGTCGCTGCATCGGCTTCGTTAAACGTCCAATTATTCGCTATACGCTCTGGTAAATCAGGGTTAGCTATAAATGGGCGACCAAATGCAAATAAATCACCGTAACCTTCGCCTAAAATACGAATTGCCTTTTCTACTGTATATTTACCAGCATAAATAATGCGACCAGAGAACTCAGCTCTTACCGCTTTGTAAAACTGTTCTGGTAAATCAGGGGCGTTATCCCAATCAGCTTCCGCAATTGATAGATAAGCAATACCTGCTTGTTCAAGTATTTTTACAGCTTCTACATAAGTGTGGTGAGGGTTTGATTCTACAAGTCCTAAATACACTCTTGTTTCATCTGTACTTGCAAACAAAGGAGCAAAACGTACACCTAAACGATCGGCACCCACTACGCCACTCACAGCATCCACTATCTCTTTCAAAAAGCGCAGGCGATTAGTAAGTGTTCCACCGTATTGATCGTCACGATTGTTAGTATGCTCAGAAATAAACTGATTAACTAAATACCCGTTAGCGCAATGAAGCTCCACACCATCAAAGCCGGCTTCAAGGGCGTTGCGTGAAGCTTGAGCATACATATTTACTAGTTCACCAACCTCAGCAGTGCTTAGTGCGCGCGGTTCACTTGGATTAGCGAGTGCACCTTCACTAGGTGCGGTTTCGATAAATACTTTTACATTGTCAGCAACAATATCTGAAGGACCAACCGGTTTATCTGCACTTGGTTGTAGCGACGTGTGCGATACACGACCTACATGCCAAAGCTGAGCAAAAATAACACCGCCTTTAGCGTGGACGGCTTTTGTTACTTTTTTCCAGCCTTCAATTTGTACTTGCGAGTGAATACCAGGGGTCCACGCGTAGCCTTGACCTCGAGGTTCTATTTGTGTGCCTTCGGTAACCATAAAACCAGCCGATGCGCGCTGTGCATAATACTGTGCCATTAATTCATTAGGGATATTACCCGGCTGAGTGCTGCGAGAGCGTGTTAGGGGTGGCATTACAATTCGGTTTTTAAGCGTGAAAGGGCCAAGCTCAATTGATGAGAATAAAGAGGCGGTATTAACTAATTCTGATTTCATTTTAAATTCTCTTATAAAGCAAACAAAGGCTTAAATAGTGGTTAAGCAACATTGGCAGCATAGAGATTTAAAGATACAATTTGAAACAACAGTTTTTTGTTTTAGATACAATTATGAATGGTGTCAATAGGCTCGATATTAAACAACTCAGTGTGCTTAACGCATTACTTGATTTAAAAAACCTTTCGCAAGTGGCTCGTAAAATGGGTTTAACTCAACAAGCAATTAGTGAGCAGTTACGAAAACTGCGTGATTTATTTGACGACCGATTGTTTATCCGTCAAGGCAATAGTATGGTGCCGACCCCTAAAGCTCTCGCTATGCAGCAACCTATTATTCATATATTAAAACAACTAGAAACCTTGCTAGAGCCAGAGCTATTTACACCACAAAGCTACAAAGGTGTATTTACTATTAGTGCGACCGATTATGCAACTCAGGCATTATTGCCTCAGCTGTTTAATATAACCCGCCGCGAAGCACCGGGTTTAAAGCTTATTGTGCGCGACTTTGCATCCGACAACGTTAATCAGCTTATAACCGCAGGCGAGCTTGATTTGCTTATAAGCTTTCCAGAGTTTATACCTGACAACTTAGCGTATGTCACTTTGCTAGAAGAGCAGCATTTGTGTATTACAGGTTGTAAAAATAAGTTTGAAAATGAGCCATTAACACTGTCGCAAATTGCAGCGCACCCGCAACTGGTGGTGTCGCCTTCACGCGCTAATTTACGTGGCTCACACGATCAATGGTTTGCAAATAAGGGTTTAAAGCGAAATATTGTTATGTCGGTACCGAGCTTTTCAGCAGTGCCCGACATTTTACATACAACTGATATGTTGGCGTTTTACCCATCAAGATTATTACCAAATAATAAAGTTAAACAGCTTAAAACGCAGGCGTTACCACCTACCTTTAAAGTAATCGCAGCGTGGCATCCTCGCACTAACAACAGTCCAATTCATAAATGGTTGATAGAGCAATTACAAAGCTTTTAATAAAGAAGTGATTTAGTCGCTAGTGTATTTCATCAAGCAGGTGCATTACACGCTCACTCGCAGTTTCCATTTTATGTATATGCTTAATAGCGGCTTCTTTATTTCCTTCTTGTATTAGACGAAGGGCTTCTACACCATTTTTATGTACTTCTCTGTGTGGATTTTCAAGCTGCTTAAACACATTAGAATGCTTATAATCAGCGGATTGGTCAGAGTTATACCATTTACCCAACCTACACATTGTATGATCGCTAAAACTCTCAATTGATTTATTACTTTGACCATTAGCAACAGCATATACATCACCTTTCCATACAATATGATCAAGCTTAACGGTTTGTATAAACGAGCGAGTAGCAGCTTGAGAAATCGTATTTTTCATATTACTGCAAAAGCCGATAATAGATGAGTAGTCGCTATTGAGTGATTCAAAATTTATACTCAACTGTGAGCTATTGTCTTTAATCGCATCAACAGAGGTAACGGTTTCATTTGTTTTATTAATAATTTCATTAACAAGATCTGCAACTTCTTGCGCTGATTTATTTGTATTGGTTGCCAATACCCTAACTTCGTCTGCAACTACGCTAAACCCTCTACCAGCTTCGCCAGCCCGAGCTGCTTCAATAGCGGCATTGAGTGCAAGCAAGTTAGTTTGATCTGATATCTTACTAATTGTTGAAACAAATGTACTAATAGATCCTGCCATACTTGCTAAGCCAGAAATATTGGTCGTCATACTGCCCATTTTATTTGTCATTAATTCCATTTCTTTAATGATATGGTTTAGAACACTATTTGATTTTTCGAGGAGGGTATTAATTTTTATACTTACTTGGTTTTCTTCGTTAATTTGAGAGTAAGAATCAAGAACAGTTTGTCTTATGCCTTCTATTTGCTTAATGCAATCTATTGAGCTGGAAAGTAAAGAGTGTGTAAATTGTTGATTGGGATTATTAATGGGGCTAATTAGTTCTTTTTTTAATGACTTGTTCTCATTGGTCAAAGACGTGTTTTTAGCGCGTAAAGACTCAATTTCTTTTTTAGTTCGTCATTTTTATTTTGTACTAATGAATAAGTCTTACTTAAAACAAACATTTTAACATCCTGAATTTTAATTATATATTTACCTGCCTTTTCATTATAGAGGGTAATTTTATTCGAGCATATATTTATAATATCTAGTTAGGGTGTTATTAATAAATACATTGGTAGTTGCGTTATGTGCGCCAATACCAATGCTTCTAATTATTGAGCTTAGATTTTTAAATCGCTGCGCCAACTCATACCAGACTCTTCCATTAAACGCTCGTACACGCCTTCAATGTTAAGCGGTAACCATGCATCAAACTGTTTAAAGTCATTAAATTGGTCTAACTTTACATTTTGTTTAATTTCGTCAAGCGTATTACCGGCTAAAACACCTGCTGTTACTTGGCTATATAAATGCTCCAAATAACTTAAATAGCGAGCTACATCAGCCTTGCTGCCAATATCAGCATGTCCGCCAACAAAAGTATCAAAGTCGTATTTTAGTACGGCTTGGGTTGAGTTAATCATGCCTTGAATGTCGTAACTCCACAGTTTTTGCCACGGCATTCTGCCAATAACAATCCAATCAACTACAAACAACGTTTTTTGCTTTTCGAATAATATACTAACCGAACCACGACCATCGTTTGGACCATGATAGTTAAGCTTTACTGTTGAATCACTAAGGGTAAGTAGTAGCTCGTTATCAAAAGTAAGGCTGGGCGTTACAGTTTTCATTTGTGTGTTTTTAATATCTTGTGCAGCGAGTTTATGCGCTACAAAAGTGGTGTGCGGGCTTTTAAATACTTCTGCACCGTAAATATGATCGCTGTGATTATGGCTATAAATTACATATTTTACAGGCACGTTATAGCGAGTTTTAATTTGCTCGTTTAACCAGGTGGCGGCTTTTTTATTAAGCGGGTCGGTAACAATCGCGCCCTCAGGAGTGATTAAAAATACTGAACGGTGTCTGTCGTCTATTAAGCGGTGTAAGCCATTTCCTAAATCTTCTATTTCATAGGCTTGTGTGGCAAAGCCTATAAATAATAGGGCTGTGGTTAATAGTTTTTGTAGCAAGCGGGGCATACACCATTCCTTTTAAATTGATCAAATTAATAACGCTATTAAAAGAAGAAAGCAAAAAGCGGTAATAAATTTCAGTTGTTAGTTTAATTAAAGCTTAAACGAAAGCTTTAATTAAAAGGAATAAATAAAAAGCCATTATAAAAATGGCTTTAGATAGTTAACAGATTGGTTGGTTTTATCTCTGTGTTAGTTGTTGGTTTATTTCTTCAAAAATGCTTGCATCGTCTATGGTTGAAGGTATTTGTAGCTCTTCGCCATCAACTAGTTGGCGTAAATTTTTACGCAGTATTTTACCCGAGCGAGTTTTAGGCAACCTATCTACGCTAACTATATTTTTAAGGCACGCAATAGCGCCAATTTGATTACGAACACTTAAAACAAGCGCTTGTTCTACGTCGGTACTTGAGCCCATAAAATCATTTTTAAGCACGATCATTGCCATAGGAAGTTGCCCTTTTAGGGGATCATTCACACCAAAAACAGCGCATTCAGCAACAGCTGGGTGTGCAGCTACTATCTCTTCCATTTCGCCGGTAGAAAGCCTATGTCCTGCTACATTTATAACGTCGTCGGTTCTGCCCATAATAAATAGGTAGCCATCTTCATCAATATAACCGCCATCGCCAGATAAATAATAGCCTTCGTATTCACTTAGGTAGCTTGCTTTAAAGCGCGGGGTATCTTGCCAAATAGTTGGTAGGCAACCCGGTGGAAGTGGCAGTTTAATTACCACGGCGCCTTGCTGGTTAGCTGCGCATTCATTGCCATCCATATCTAATATTCGCACGTCAAAACCCGGAGTAGGGACGGTAGAGCTGCCAGGTTTTGTTGCTAAGTACTCAAGCCCTACAGGATTACAAGCAATAGCCCAGTCGGTTTCTGTTTGCCACCAATGATCGAGTACCGGCAATTTGGTTTTTTCTTTAAGCCACTCGTAAGTGGGAGGATCTAATCGCTCGCCAGCTAAAAACAAACGTTTTAAGCTAGAGGTATCGTACTGGTTAAAACCATCAGCATTTGGATCTTCTTTTTTAATTGCTCTAAAGGCAGTGGGGGCACTAAATAATGCATTTACTTTATATTCTTCAACCACGCGCCAAAATGCACTGGCATCGGGCGTTTTAACTGGTTTTCCTTCATATAATACAGTCGCACAGCGATACATTAGCGGCGCGTATACTATATAAGAATGCCCAACTACCCAGCCAATGTCAGACGCTGCCCAAAATACATCACCGGGCTTCATACCATAAACGGTTTCCATGCTGTATTGCATTGCCACTGCGTGACCGCCATTTTCGCGTACAACGCCTTTGGGTGTGCCTGTGGTGCCAGAGGTATATAAAATATAAAGCGGATCATCTCCATTTACAGGCACCGGATCTACGCTTGCAGCCGTTTGCATTGCCTGAGTCCAATCTATATCTCGCTTAGGCTTAAGAGTGGCGGTTACTTGTGGACGCTGATAAATAACGCAGTGTTCTACTTTGTGCGCAGCTAAGTCTATTGCGTTATCAATAAGTGGTTTGTATTCAATAATGCTGTTTACTTCAACACCGCATGAGGCACTTAGTATAAGTTTAGGCTTGGCATCATCAATACGTACAGCCAATTCGTGTGGAGCAAACCCACCAAATACCACAGAATGAATAGCACCAAGGCGAGCGCACGCCAACATGCCAATAACCGCTTGTGGGATCATTGGCATATAAATAACAACGCGGTCGCCTTTTATAACTCCTAACGATTGCATTACGCCTGCAAATTTAGCAACTTCTTGTTGTAGTTGTAAGTAGCTATAGGTTTGCTTTGTGTTAGTGACAGGGGAGTCGTAAATCAGTGCAGTTTGCTCGCCAAACCCGGCAATAACGTGCTGGTCTAGCGCTAAAAAACTGGTGTTTAATTGCCCGTCGCTAAACCAATGATAAAGCCCGTCGTCGTCTTGTGTGTATGCTTTTGTGGGGATTTTATACCACGGAATATTTTTACTTTGTTCGAGCCAAAATTGGGCTGGGTTTTGTTTAAAGGCATTATATTGCTGTTTATATTCGCCTGACATGTAAGGCTCCTAAAGCTAAATTTGTGTGTGAGAGACCTTACAAAATGTAGGCTTTTTTTAGCAAGCAAGCTATTCGACCTTGGTCGGCTAAAAGTTAATCAACACACTGGTTTTAAAAATACAAAATTGACAATACAAAGCGTGTGGTTCAGCATGGCGGGCAGTAAAAATAAGAGAAAACACGATATGAGTAACGTGGTAAGAGTTGGTGTGGCGGTTATTATAATGCGCCAAAACACAATTTTACTAGGTGAGCGCATTGGCGCGCACGGTGCCAATACATGGGCAACACCTGGTGGGCATTTAGAATTTGGTGAAAGTGTTGAGCAATGTGCAATACGAGAAGTGTTTGAAGAAACAGGTTTAAAGGTAAGTAAAATTACTAAGCTTGATTTTACCAATGATATTTTTACAGCACAGAACAAACACTATATTACGTTGTATGTAAAAGCTGATTTTGAAGGCGGAGAGCCTGAGCTCAAAGAGCCTAATAAATGTTTAAAGTGGCGCTGGTGCGATATTAATAATCTACCCACGCCACTGTTTACATCACTAAAAAATTACTTATCTGAGGCTGTACTAGCCTAGTTATTTTGTTGGCGGTGTCGCTGGGCTTAACGCAAGTTTACTAAAGCTTACTTGAGCGTAATCGCCATTTTGTTTATCTTTAGACCAATCGCCAGTACCTAAACAACCTGGGTACCAAATACCTTTCGCGCTTTTAGTACTACATTGGTTATAAGCGCCGGCTTTAAAGTAATGCCAATCTGCAGCGTAGCCATGTGGATGATCTTTTTCGTCCACTTTGCCATAAGCATCTACGTTATTACCTAAGTTAATAGAGTAGTTAACGTCTTCTTTGCCTTGTGCGCTAAATGTAAGGTGCATAACATTTTTATACACGTTTACCGTGTAGCTAAATTCTTCACCTAGTGCAATACCGGCACTGCCTGGTTCGTTAGGGTTTTCCCATGTATTACCCCAAACAGGGTAAGTAATGTCTTTGCGGTCAGGATTGGTTTTAGGTAAATTACGTTCGTAGTTCCAAAAAAATTGAGCCTGTTTCGTGCCCTGGCCATTTTTTGTAATATATTTTAAGTGGTTCATTGCCCCAGCCATAACCAAGCTTGGTATCAATAAGTGCTTGATCTTTACCTGCGTGAATTTGCCCTACAACAACCGAATAAGCCGCTTTTTTATTAGGATCAGTCGCACGTAGCGCAACGTGATCTACTTTTAACGTTGCTTCCATTTTTCCACCAATAGAGCCAAATCGGTCAGATAGCGGGTGAACAGCTAAAGCAAAGTTGTTTTTAGAGTGTTTAGTTTTAATTTTAGCATTTGATCCACGGATCATCTGTCTAAGTTCACTACGGGTATTAGTAGAGTTAGCACTTGTAAGCGCTTTATTAGGGGAGGTAAATACCATGTAGCCTTTATCATCAAGATAGAAAAAATCAGGGTGTGCGTAAGTCTGAATTTCTTCTACATCTATTTCATCAATTTTACCGTCGTTGTTTAAATCCACTGGTACATTTATTTTCCAGTGTGATAAATCAAACTTTGTTGCAGGTACTGGCGCATCGCTTTGCTGGTTATTGCTTTGGGTGCTTGTACAAGCCGTGAAAAGTAGAGGTGTGATAACGGCTAAAGCCGTAAGTTTAAATGTGGATGTATTTTTTATCATTATTGTCTCTGTGTGATGAAGTAAAAATTGTGCGGTACTGACATCGCTTAACTTCAATTTAACATACCAATTTAAAAATTAAAACTTACCAATTTATGGTTTTTTAGAATTAATTGTTATTTCGGTGATGGCGTTTTGGTTAACCAATAAAATTGGTTAACGTTATTATATTATTTTAAATTGTTAAACAGGGGGGATGTCATCATATTTGGTAGCGCTTGATGTTGGCTAATATGTTTATTTAAATAGGTTTAATTTATAGAAGGAGGGAGAGGGAGTTGCCACTTTTTTAAAATAGCTTGGTATTCGCCACTTACTTTTATATTTTTTAATGCCTGCGAGATTAAGCTGGCTGTTTGTTCATCAAGCTGATTATTAGCAGCAAAATAGAGTATTGAAGGAAAATCAGCTAAATGAAGTCGTTTAGTGATTAAGTTAGGATCGAGCCCTGACATTTTTAGTTCATTGTCTAAGGTAAGTGTATTCATAAGGACAAAGTCAGTTCTGCCTTTATAAAGCATTTGCCATGCTTGCTGATAATAACTAGTCAGTATTAAATTTTTATCTTCTTCAAACCCCATTTTTATTAAATATTTGGCACTCAAATATCCACGAATAGTGCCTACTTTATAAAATTTTGCATGATTTAAATGAGTTACTTCGTCTTTGTGGCTTTTTAAACTAACTAGGTAGGCATCAGTAAAGTATACCGCTCCTAACCATTTAAACTGATTTTGCCTAGCAGGAGTTTTTAATAAAGAGAGCATAATTGTGTTTGGATTAGCTTCTAGCTGATGAAATGCACGTGCCATTGGCATTATTTCAAACTTGGCTTTTAATTCAGCTTCTCTTAAAACAGCCTTAGCAATATCAACAGAGGCCCCGTCAACTTCACCGCTTTTGTTTTTAAAATGGTAAGGATGTAAATCTTCTGCAATAAAAGTAAGTGAGCTTACAGCCCCTACATTACCGCAAAAAATAAAAATAAAAATGATAACGACAACACGCAGGTACATAAGAGAATCTTTCTAGCTACAATACATTGAGTTTAAAGGGTTTTGCCTAAAATATATACTCAAATGTATAAAATAAGTAAATGCATAGGTATGTAGGGAGTCTGTTATATAATTAAGGTAGAGAATAATTGAACGTATTAAATAAAGCTTTATACGTGACACAAGCGCTATAAAAATAATTAAGCGCTTGTGGGTTTATGCAGTGATTAAAAGTAATATTGAATTGCAAACTTAGCCGAGGTACTACTTGTGTACCAATGTTGGTTTTTAAGCTCAGTACGAATAGATAAGTTACGCGATAAAGAGTAATTCCATTTTAATGTAAAGTCGCTGTGTTTATCTGCTTGGCCATCTATTAACCATGTTATATTTGCTATGAGGGCAAGTTTATGATTGTTATTTATTTGCCATATTGCACCGGCTTCACTACCAACACCTGTTGTTAGGTTGTCTGTTATGTCACCGTTATTAAACTCAATTTGGCCAAGTAAATAGCCGTGTAACGTGTTTGGGTTACCGATTGATTTCCCGTATCCACCTTTAGCAAACCAACGACCTTGCAAAATATTATTATTAGGCTGTCGATCAAAGCCCATTTTAACGTTCCACGACCAGCTATCAAACACGCGGTTATCGGGTGCAAGTGACATAGCATCTAATAAATAAAAATGCTCAAGCCGCGTGTTACCTTTGTCGCTTATGGCACCTTCAATATCAAAAAAGCTAATTTGAGCACCAGGAATAAATCCAGCTGAACTATCTAATAAGTCATGGTAGGCAAGGCGATATGCAAAGCTTGTTAAGTCACTTTGATGGGCATATTCAGTTCTTCCGAGCGTTACTTTAGATGAACCATGACCTAGCTCTGGGGAAGCAATAGGACGGCTTGGCTTAGTAAAAGGCGAAGCTACTTTATATTTACTGCGCATTAGGAGTAGCTTAGTTAGTCGTGGGGCAATTTCTTCACGATTTAATGCTTTGTCGTAAAATTCAAAATTTAACCATTCATACGCCATTTCTAATATAGCGACTAATTGCGACGGTGAGTAATTACGAGTATTGAGAGAGCCACCTTGCATTAACTCTCTTGCATCATCAAGTTGTTCGTCAGTCATTTGATTAGAGTAATGGTAAAGCTTAGTGCCAAAAGCAGGGCGGTAATTAGGTGTTTGTAATAAGTTGTTATTTTTTAGTACTGCAACGGTATCTGATGGAATAGCTTGCATATTAAATGACGATGTTAAATCAAGGTCATCTTGTGCAAGTTGTAATAATGCAAGTAATTGGTAAGAGCAGTTTTCATCAATAAAAAAGTAATCGAATGTAGCTAATTGCAGCTCCCATAAGTGCAATAAAATAAGCTCTACCTGTGGCTCTGATAAATTAAGTTTGTATTCCCAAATATCACGAGATTCTAAATCATTATATTCACGTACTTTTTTATAGTACGGCATAAGTGAAAACTTACCTGGGTAGCTGCCAATCAACCCTTTTAGTGCATACATAGCTGCGTTATCTGAGCCGTCTGGTTCTGCTGCAAAATTAACTGCAAATGCGAGCAACTCTTTATGGCGAGTCTGATCTTTTGCATCAATACGAAGCAAAGTGTGGCCAAACATTGATGATGGGCTATTCATAAATGCGGTTGGAAAAACTAACGTAACCCCCTTAGGATTTATTATTTTTTGCCACGCCTGTAGCTCTGGGCAATTAAGTTCGGGCCAGTTATTTTTAATTTTGTTTTTATCCATTTATAACGTGCAGGAAACTGACAACGATATTGTGTTGTTTTTGGGTCAGTATTTTTACCACTAAATGCGGCTATAGTGGCTTTAAGTTCGTCAAATGGACTTGTTTTACCTGTAGGAGATAAAAAAACTCAGCACTATCTACTTCACTTTTCCAATCACCTAATGTGGCCCCACGGTAGTGACCTAATTTAAGCCAGTAAGGGTGTGTTGCTAAGGTGTCATTTTTAAAACTTTGAGCGTTTATATAAGTACTAAACAGCACAATTGATAAAACAAAGAATATTTTTTTCATAATCACTAAACAATAAAAGCCGCTAGAGGGGTACTCCAGCGGCTTTATTTATACGTATAAAACCGGCTAATTTAGCTGATTAAGAAAGAGTATAAGAAGCAAGTTGTGCGTTACTTGCAAGAACAGTGTTTAGGTTTTCTAAAACTGTTTGCGAAGTTACGTTTTCAGAAGTAAATACTGAAGAAAACTGTGCTTGAGCAAGCGCGTTGAATGCTGCTTTATCTTGATCTGCAACACCCCAAGCTTCAGCTAGAGTCGCTAAAGTTTCGCCTTCACCTTTTGACATATCACGAGCAAGTTGCTCCATGTTACCGTCGATGAATAAAGCAATTTTTTCTGAAGACGTTACTGTACCAGTACCATCACAACCTAAAGTACCAAAAGTGATACCAAAAGTTTGGTTACCAGAAGTACCGTTTGTTGTAGCGCCTAAAACTTTAACGCCTTTACCTTGCTGACCTGCAAATAACATAGAACCAAGACCACAACCAATATCTTGGTCAGCCATAGCATTTGAGAAAGGTAGTAAAGATAGTGCAGCTACTGCGATTAGTTTTTTCATGTTCATAAATCCATATATGATTGTCTTTATTTAGGGTAAATAAAGTTCGCGGAGGATTTTAACAGACTTGCAGAAAAAAGGAACAGGCTAAAACATGAATATTTTACACCCTAATTTTTAAATATATTAAAGTTAATGCTAGGACAAAAATCAGTCTAGTTTTACTTTTTATTGAACTGGTGGCGGTTTTTTACTTCTTGGGGCACCTAACAAAATACACGTATGGCAAATACACACCGACAAAAATGCACTAACCCCCAGTGCACCACCATAGCCATCGAGTATTGGTAAAAGGTATTCAAACAATAATGAGAATAAAACTGATGAGCTTGCTATTGTATAAACCCCAAAGCGGTGTGGGGCGCTCATACCTATAAATGTGCCGCCAAAAAATACAACTGCATATAAATCGGGATTTAAATTTAAAGCGCTAAAAATTAAATAAGCAATAATAGAGAGTGACGATGAGGCTCTTATGCCATCAAATCGATTATGTTTAGCTAAGTAAAACGTTAAAAAAGCACCAAAGAGTGCAAGTAATGGGTATTCAATACTCATAGCACTATTTCTCTGGCTAATACAAAAAGTGCCACACTTGCAAAGGCTACACTGCCGAGTTTACCACCAAAACCAGTAAATATATTCATAGTAAGTACATACAAACTTGAGCCAATAAGTGAAATAATCGCAATTTCCCAGTAACTGGTAATTAAGTGGGTTGAACACATACCTGCAAAGCTGCCAGCATACATTGCAGCATACGGATGGTTTTTATAGCGCGCAGGAAAGGGAATAAACGAGCCAATAAGCCCTGTTAGCGCAGCAGAAATCACTAACGATAATTCCAAGGTAGTGTGCATAGCAAAGCAAGCTACAAAGCCTAAAAAGAAAGCGATAAATTTTAAAAATAGGAACTTAATCATAGCGTCGCATTTTAAACTAATCCTTTTGCGCTTTCTAATACTCTCTAACAAATAAGTGTTATAAGTAATTACACATTCAAAAAGCGTGTTTTTTAAACGACTTTTAGGTATTAAATATGCTTAATAGTGCCGCTGTTAATGTTCTATAAATCACAAATTATGTATAATGGCGATAATTTAATGTATTAAAGTGTTAACCAAGGGTTATTTATGTCTAACTGTTTGCATCTGGCTATTCCGGCTGGCGATTTAAAAGTGACTAAAGCGTTTTATTGTGACGTGCTTGGTTGTAAAACGGGTAACAGTGAAGAAGGTCGTTGGGTTGATATTGACTTTTGGGGTAACGAGTTAACATTACATCAAAGTGTTGAGCGCCTACCAACAGTGCGCCATGATGTAGATATGGGTGCCGTAGCTGTACCACATTTTGGTATTCATTTATCAGAAATCGACTTTAACGATTTAAAAGTACGAATTGAAAGCGCGGGAATAGAATACCTTGATAAACCTTACCGCCGATTTATTGGTGATGAGTTTGAACAAGAAACGTTTTTTATTGAAGATCCGAATGGTAACGTACTTGAAATGAAAACTATGGTTAACCCAGACGTTTTATTTAAAAAAGTATAGTGTGTACCCGTGTTATTTAAAGCCACTTTTTTGTGGCTTTTTTGTGTACTAGCTATGCAGTTGCGTTAATACTTCGCTTGGTGTTTTATTAAAGTGACGTTTAAACTCGCGACTAAATTGCGATGCACTGGTATAACCTACCTTCAATGCAGCTTCGTTGGCCTTGCTGCCACTAGCTGTAATCAGCTCTTTTGCTTTAGCTAAGCGCACTTTTTTTAAGTACTGCAATGGCGACTCAAAGGTAACTTGTTTAAAGGCACGATGAAACGACGACACGCTCATATTTACATCTTCAGCTAACCCTTCAACCGTAATTTGATTGGCATAACTGCTATGCATAGTTGAGAGCGTACGAGCTATGCGCGCATAATGTCCATCATGCATCGCAAGACCAATTAATGTGTCGCCTTGGGGGCCGCACAGTACGCGATACACTAATTCTTTCACTATATCTTCGCCGAATACTTCTGCCTCAAGTGGGTTATTTAAAACAGTTAATAACCGATGAGTAACATGCTCCATTGCTGTATCTAGCGTCGCTGACTGAACTCCCCCTGTTTGCGATGATGACGAGGAAGTACAAAGCGGTTTATGTAGTATCATTTGATTAACGAGTTTATGCAGCATTGCCGGGTTTATGTCGATAGCAATGCCCATTACAGGCAGCCCGTTATCGGTGAATGCTTCACACTCTAATGGCACCGGTACGCCAAGAACTAGGTAGTCGCCTGCGCCGTATTTTATTTGATGTTCAGGAAAGTGAATTATTTTATGACCTTGTCCAACAATTATAATACCTGAGTTATATATAAGAGGTTGGCGCGGTGAGCTTTTAGTTGCGCGATGAAAATACACCCCAGGAATAATCGTTTCCATAGTGCCCTCAAAGCTGAGTAACTGACTATGCTCTGCGTATTGTTGCAACATATTGGCTATGGTGGGCATAAAAGGGATCTTTAATTAAGTGTATTTTGCGTAAAATAACAATGTTGGTAGTTTTAGGCAAGCTTTTGCGAGTTATTGGGCTTTTTTTATGTTTGTTTTGCCACTAATATGCACACATCTATACTTTGTTAGATACTTTGATTAGGTAACTAAGTAAAGTACTCAGTAATTAACCGTCACCTAGGATCAAAATAATGAAATTTAGCTACGTAAATCCAACTCTTATCCAATTCGGTCAGCAACAAATTGCGGCACTATCTGATTTGATCGCAAAAGATCTAAAAGTACTTGTAGTGTATGGCGGCGGTTCAATTAAAAAGAACGGCGTGTACGACCAAGTAGCTGCAGCACTTGAAGGTTTTGATTGGGTAGAGTTTTCGGGCGTTGGCGCTAACCCAACAGTTGAAGTATTAGACCAAGCAGTAAAAATTTGTAAAGAACAAGGCATCGACTTTGTACTAGGTGTAGGCGGCGGTTCAGTAATCGACGGCGTTAAATACATTGCAGCATCAGCCGTTTACGATGGCGAAGGCTGGGATATTCCTACTGGTAAGCACACTATTACCAGCGCATTACCAATAGGAGCAATATTAACATTACCTGCAACGGGTTCTGAGTCTAACCAAAACTCAGTTGTGAGCAAAGAAGCAACAAAGCAAAAACTACCGTTTGCATCACCAGAAGTACTTCCTAAATTTGCGATTATGGACCCTGACGTAATGAAAACATTACCGCAGCGTCAACTTGTAAATGGTTTAGTAGATGCGTGGGTTCATACTTGTGAGCAGTACCTAACATTTCCGCAAACGGCATTAGTGCAAGAAGGTTACGCAGAAGCGCTTTTAAGAACGCTTAAAACATTGGGCGATAACGTTGAAAACCAAGACGACGCATGGCGTGCAAACCTTATGTGGGCAGCGAATCAAGCACTTAATGGCTTAATTGGTTCTGGCGTAGCACAAGATTGGGCAACACATATGATTGGCCACGAGCTTACTGCTGCTTACGGCGTTGATCATGCACGTTCACTTGCTATTGTTCAGCCTTCTTTATTACGTAACCAATTTGCAGTTAAAAAAGCAAAACTTGAGCAAATGGGTAAAAACGTATTTGGTTTAGCTCAGTCAGATGATTTAGCTGAGAAAACAATTTTAGCAATTGAAGCGTTTTACCACAGTCTTGACGTAGCAACTGTGCTTAGTGAACATGGCGATGATAAAGCTGCAGCAATTGACAATATTATTGGTAAACTTGAAGCACACGGCATGATTGCGCTTGGTGAAAATCAAGCTATTACACTCAAAGAAAGCCGCGAAATTTTAGAACAAGCAGTTGCTTAATTTTGCACAACTAAAAGCTTGAAACAGATTTAAATCAGAGTTCAGGTTATTTAGTAAAAAAGCCGCTAACCTTTAAGTT
>NZ_BADT01000013.2 GCF_000239855.1 Pseudoalteromonas sp. BSi20652
ATTTTTGATTCGATTAAAGTCTGGTTATTCCTTTTTATTATTTACCTGTGCTAACAAGTCGAGCACTTTTTGTTGACCAAAATGTTTGTGCAAATTGCTCGGCTGTTTGACCGGCTTTGTTTTGATGCGCGTTATCGCAATCAAGTGATACAAGTGTTTTAGCGATACTAAATTCACCTCTGAATATAGCAGCCATAAGTGCAGTGTTGCCTCGGTTGTCTTCCATGCAGGCATTAGCACCTAAGTGTAAAAGCGTGTTTACCGTGTTTTTATTACCGTGATAAGTGGCAATCATTAACGCGGTGTAGCCTTTGTTGTTGTAGCTGTCGATAGGAATACCGGCATCTACAAATTGCTCTATTACAGCGGTGTCGTTTGTGCGTGCTGCGGCAAAGTAATAAGCAAATAAGCTATCGTATTGAGTTTTTGCAGAATGTTGGGTTTCAACTTGCGTACTGGGTGTTTGTGTACTTGGGGTATTTTGAGCGTAAACGCTACTGGTAAAGCTCAGTAGTAGAGCGACTATAATTAATAAATTACGCATAACAATTGTCTCTTATAAAAGAGGAAGGGGTTTATTCCTTCCTCATAATTGTGGTTGCTTATAGCTGCTTGCTTAGTTGGGACTAATTTTTACAACTGATTACTTATAGTTAGTTAATTACAACTAGCTACTTACAAGTTAGCGGCTAGTTGTTTAACCATTTTAATATCGCCGTTTACAGCTTTTGTTAAGCGCGTTCCGTACTCACTGTCTGCTTTGTAAAAGTGGCTAAGCATTTTGTGTTTAACACTGCTGTTTTGCACTTTGCCTAAATCGCCTGCTAGGTTATTAATTAGGTTTGTACGTTCTTGTTTGCTAAAACCACGGTATATAACACCTGCTTGCGCGAAGTTTTGCTGCTTTTTAATCGCGGCTTGTTGTACAAAGCCTTTTAGCTCTGTGTTACTTCTGCGTGCAACTGGGTTTTCAGCTACGTTTTCTTGGCTTGGCTGGTAGTTCACATTGCTTGTTGTGTTACCAATGTTCATTGCGCCGTCTTGGTTGTAGTTAACCACTTCAACTTTTGCACGGTTAATTGGCAATTGCTGGTGGTTAGCACCTAGGCGGTACATTTGTGTATCAGCGTAAGAAAACATACGACCTTGTAATAAACGGTCTTCTGATGGCTCAATACCTGGAATAATGTTTGCCGGTGCCATTGCTACTTGTTCTGTAGATTGGAAGAAATTAGTTGGCATACGGTTTAAGGTCATTGTTCCTACTTTAGTTTCTTTAATGTCTAACCACATTTTTGTTGCATCTAATGGGTTGTAATCAAAGTCATCAAGCTGCGATGGATCAAGCGTTTTAATGTATAGATCCCATTTTGGGAAATTGCCTCTGTTTATTTCAGTGTATAAATCTTGTGTTAAATGCTGAAAGTTTTGGCTTTGCACTTTTGCCACTTCTTTTGCGTCAAGGTTATCAATACCTTGTTGACTTACCCAATGAAACTTAACGTATTTAACATCACCCGATTTATTAATCATTTTGTATGCATGTACACCCCAACCGTCCATTTTACGAAGGCTTGCTGGTGTACCGTAGTCGCTGTAAACCCACGTTAGCATTTGTGTAGAACCTGGTTCGTGCGAGAAAAAATCAAATACGCGGTTAGGATCTTGAATGTTATCAACCGGAGATGGTTTTAAAGAGTGGACCATGTCTGGAAATTTAATCGCATCACGAATAAAGAACACCGGTAAGTTATTACCTACTAAATCCCAGTTGCCTTGGTCTGTGTAAAACTTAGTAGCAAAACCACGTGGGTCACGCAGTGTTTCTGGGCTGCCTTTTGAGTGAATTACTGAGGAAAAGCGAACAAATACGTCTGTTTCTTTACCTGCTTGTGTAAACGGTGCTGCAATTGTTAAATCGTCTAGCTCTTTTGATGCTACAAACACACCGTGTGCGCCAGTACCACGGGCATGCACAACACGCTCAGGAATACGCTCACGCGCAAAGCGTTGTAATTTTTGAATTAGGTGCACGTCTTCTAGTAATACACTGCCACGTTCGCCAGCAGTAATTGAATTTTGGTTGTCGCCAACAGCTGCGCCGTTATCTTTAGTAAGAGTTGTTGCTGCGCTTGCCGGTAATGCCATTGCAAGTGCCAGTGCAGTTAGTGTTAATTTTGTTTTGTTTTTTTGAGTATTCATTGTCGACCTCATCTATTTAAAAGTGCCGGCAGTGGTGCAGGCTGTTAATCTGTTAACGATAGTATTGATTTTATTAACTTCGGTAAAACTGATTAATTAGATTGATGTGATTTGTAAAATAGATGAAATAAATTATCAGATACACTTTTTACGTTAACGGAATTTTTTACTACGACCTTGGTCGTAATGTATTTAAAAAAATTAGTTTAAATACAAGGGCTTTTAGTTTTATTTGAGTGTATTTTCACCATTGTAGTGCGTTTTATACTTACAGTGTGTTGACATATTCATGCAATAAAGGGAATATGCTCAATCGGTGGGCTTATGCTCACTGCTGGGTTGCACTAAAAAGTTGCACACTATTGATCGCGCTTAACTCGTTATACTTAAATTAGCTAAACCAAACAGTTTTAATAAGGTGACAAGATGAATACTAATATTGAGCTAGTGATATTTGATTGTGATGGCGTTGTTATTGATAGCGAAATTTTAAGCGCACAAGTACTCATTAATATGCTTGTTGAAAAAGGCGTTGATATTGACCGTGCTTACGTACAGCAACACTTTTTAGGCTGCAACTTTAAAACAGTAAGCCAAAAAATAGCGGATGCATTTAATGTCACCCTTGCCGAGAGCTTTGAAGGTGACTACCGCGAGGCACTGTTAGACGAATTTGAAACCGGACTAACCACGACTGACGGTATAAAAGACTTACTTAACAATTTAACTGTGCCTATTTGTATAGCTACTAGCAGCAGCCCAGCACGCACCGCAAAAGCGTTGAGCGTAGTGGGTTTAAGTAAGTACTTTAGCGATACGGTTTTTACCAGCAGCGAAGTTAAGCGTGGCAAACCAGCACCCGATTTATTTTTACATGCAGCTAAACAAATGGGTGTAAAGCCAGAGCATTGCTTAGTAATTGAAGACAGTAAAGCAGGCGTAAATGCAGGAATTGACGCCAACATGCAAGTGCTGCATTACAGTGGTGGGCAACATATGCAAGGCTCTGTTAATCATGTGCACAGTGCTTACCCAAATGTTGATCATTTAACGCATTGGCAAGATTTTTTTAGTGCATACCCTGCACTTAAAAAGCAGTAAACACGCAGCTTTTTAAATACACAAAGTTTTAAACGCGATTTGCTCGCCTTACTCACTGACAGGCAAGCAAACGCAAAATATAAATGTAGATGGTTTTGCTTTACTAAAAATAAAACAAAACATGGCAAAACATCATGCGTTTATAAGCCAAATTATAAAAGGCAAAGTATTTAGGTATTAAATCTTTTGCTGTTAACAATAGGAAATACCATGGCAACGAGTCCACACACACAAACATTTAAAGATGTAAACGAAGAGCAACTTCCTGTTGCTAATAATAAGCTTCACGGCTGGAAACATTTTGCAGGGCTATACGCTGGCGAACATGTTGCGGCTACTGAATTTGTTATTGGTGCAACGTTTGTTGCATTAGGCGCTTCAACCATCGACATTCTACTGGGTTTATTAATAGGTAACCTGTTAGCAATGTGTTCTTGGTGGCTGATTACTGCACCCATTGCAGTAGAAACCCGCTTAAGTTTATACAACTACTTAAACAAAATTGCTGGTAACTCAATGACCAAGCTCTATAACTGGGCTAACGTGGTTATTTTTAGTGTGATATCGGCCGCCATGATCACGGTATCCTCCACCGCCGTGCGGTTTTTGTTTGATATACCTGCGCAACTTGATTGGTACCCCAATAGCTTTTGGTTTGTAGCCATTGTATTAGCGGTTGGCTCTATTGTTGTGTTTGTTGCGATGTATGGCTTTTCTACGGTTGCTGACTTTTCGAAACTGTGTGCGCCGTGGCTATTTGTTATATTTATTGCAGGTTCGTTCGCGTTGTTCCCTGAGCTTTCAAATCATGTATTAGGTTCTACCTCTTTAAGTAGCTTTAGTGACTTTATGACCATAGGCGACTCCTCCATATGGACGGGCACTAATGCCGATGGTGAAAAGGGCATTGGCCTATTAGAAGTGATTGGCTTTGCATGGGCTGCTAACTCAATCACTCACTTTGGCTTGATTGATATGGCTATTTTTAGATTTGCTAAACGTAAAAGATATGGTTTGCTCTCTGGTGTGGGTATGTTTTTTGGTCATTACTTAGCGTGGATCTCTGCCGGTATTATGGGCGCAGGTGTTGCGGTATTACTTAAAACAACTATTTCATCACTTGATCCGGGCGATGTTGCATACCACGCATTAGGTTGGACTGGATTTGTTATTGTAATTATTGCCGGTTGGACTACAGCTAACGCGAACCTTTACCGTGCAGGCCTTGCAGCGCAATCGATATTTGTTAATCAATCACGTGAACGTACAACCGCTATTGTGGGTGTTGTAACCGTAATTATTGCGTGTTTCCCGTTTGTATTTTCACAAATGCTTCCGCTACTTACTTACGCAGGCTTATTAGTTGTGCCAGTAGGCGGCATTGTGTTTGCTGAGCATGTGTTATTTCCTAAAATTGGTTTAACACGTTACTGGGCTAAATATAAAAATATTACCCGTAGCGTACCGGCTATAGCGTCTTGGGCGTTAGCACTTGTGTTTGGCTTTGGCTTAAACGCAATTGATGTAATGTCGTTTTACTACTTGTTTATTCCTACATGGATTTTCACCATTGTTATTTACACGCTTTTAGCTAAAAAATACGGCGCCGGTGAAGATTACACACAAGAGATTGCAGCCCAAGAGCAAGAGCAACGTGATATTAAAGAATATCAAGCAGCACAAGCTAAAGACATTCCAAAGCCAGTAATTGACAGCTCTGTATTTACAAAAGTACTTAATGCGGTTTCTACTGTTTCATTGGTTATTATTTTTATATTTGCCAGCCAAGTAATGTTTTTCAGTGAAACTATGAGTATGTACAGCGCTAATAAATCGCAATTCGAAATAGCTTGTTTTATTTGTACTGTTATTTATTTTGTTACTGCGTACTGGTCGTTAAAACGCCATAAAGTACTCAATACAGCATCGTAATACAGTATCGTAATACAGTATCGTAATTTATATTTTATTCTTGTTTAGTAAGGTCGCACAATGACACAACATCAACACACTGACGCTCTTGTTACAGGGCTAAACCAACAAAGCTTGGCTCAATTACCAAGCCATGTTGATACACCAACCTACGACCGTAGCGCAGTTAAAGCCGGTATTGTTCATATTGGCGTGGGCGGTTTTCATCGTGCTCATCAAGCGGTATATGTTAACGAGCTTTTAAAAACCCCAGGCTCTGAGCAATGGGGCATATGTGGTGTTGGCCTTTTAGAGGGTAACCGTGGTCTGCGTGATATTTTAAAGCAGCAAGATTACCTTTACACGCTTACTGTTAGACACCCTGACGGTAAAATAGATAACAAAGTAATTGGCTCAATGATCGACTTTTTGTTTGCTCCAGAGGACAAGCAAGCGGTAATTAATAAGTTAGCGCACAGCGATACTAAAATTGTGTCGCTTACTATTACCGAAGGCGGCTACAACTTTAACCCTGCAACGGGCGAGTTTGATTACAGCAATCGAGATATTATTAACGACATTAATAACCCGAACGACCCAATTACAGCGTTTGGTTACATTACTGCTGCGTTAAAACTGCGAAAAGAGCAAGGCCTAGGCGCGTTTACAGTGCAGTCGTGCGATAACATTCAGCACAACGGTAACGTAACACGCAAAATGCTTTTAGCCTTTGCTACAGAGCAAGACAAAAACCTAAGTGAGTGGATTGAGCAAAACGTATCGTTTCCAAATGCGATGGTTGACCGTATTACACCGGTATCTAAAAAGAGTGATATTGATTACGTGGTTGACGCATATGGTGTTAGCGACGAGTGGCCAATTACCTGTGAGTCATTTACACAATGGGTAATAGAGGACACATTTAGTGACTCTCGCCCAAATTGGGATGTTGTTGGTGCACAGTTTGTTACTGATGTAACGCCTTATGAAACCATGAAAATACGCTTACTTAATGCAGGGCATTCTGTACTTGGTTTATTAGGTTCAATCCATGGCTATGGCACTATTGACGAAACGGTATCTGATGAATTATTTGCCACATACCTGCGTGCTTTTATGGATAAAGAAGTAACGCCAAATCTTGAACCACTTGAAGGCATTGACCTTGAAAGCTACAAAGATACATTAATAGAGCGTTTTGCTAATCCTAATATTAAAGACAGCCTAGCGCGTATCTGTAGTGAAAGCTCAGCTAAACTGCCTAAGTTTTTAATTGCCACAATTAACGAAAACCTAGTACAAGGTCGAGATGTATCACTGGCAACGCTTGTTATTGCTACTTGGTGTTTATACAGCGATAAAGGTTTAAGTGAAAACGGCGAAAAGCTTGAAATTCAAGATGCGATGCACAAAGAGCTTAATTCTTACGCGCAAGAGACTCAAACTAGCCCAATTGCATTTTTAAAGTTAACGAGCTTGTTTGGTAAGCTTGAGCATAACGAAACGTTTACTGCTGAATATAAAAAGTCGATTGCTGCGTTGTATGCACCAAATAGTAAAATTAAAGCCATTATGCAGGCTGTACTTGATCAAAAGAGTAACTAATTATGAGTATTTTAATTAATCATAAATCAGGCGAGAACGTAAGTGTTAGCTGCTTTGGCGAAGTGTTGTGGGATTGTTTTGATTCAGGTAAACGCTTAGGTGGCGCGCCACTTAATATGTGTGTACGTATTAACTCACTAGGCATTAAAGCCGACATGATCAGCGCTGTTGGTAATGACCAGTTAGGCGCTGAGCTACTAGGCGAAATTACTGGTAAAGGCGTAAGCTGCGAATACATTGCTATTAATAGCGATAAAAAAACCAGCACGGTTGAGGTAACACTCGACAGTGGAGGTTCTGCAAGTTATGAAATAGTCGCAGACACTGCGTGGGATAATATAGCGCTTACAGATAAGTTACTTAGTAAAGTTAAAAGTAGCGATGTATTTGTATTTGGCAGCCTAATTGGGCGAAGCGAAGCGTCTTTGGCAACATTAAATCAACTAGTTGATGTAGCAAACTTTAAAGTATTTGACGTAAACCTACGTGCACCGCATTACACGCTAGAAACACTTGTAGATTTAATGAATAAAGCAGACTTTATTAAATTAAACGACGAAGAACTATACGAAATAGCAAAAGCCATGGGTTGTAAATACCATTCGCTTGAACAAAACTTAGCGTTTATAGCACAGCAAACAAATACCGATTACTTATGTGTCACTAAAGGTAGCCACGGAGCATTGTTAACAATTAAAGGCGTTAACTACTATAATTCGGGTTACTTAATTAGCGTGGTTGATACTGTAGGCGCTGGGGATTCTTTTTTAGGGTCGCTGATTTATCAATTATGCAGTTGCGATGATGCACAGTTTGCTGTTGATTTTGCGTGTGCAGTTGGTGCTATGGTCGCTGAAAGTTCTGGTGCAACACCTACTTTAACGCATCAACAAATTAGTGAGTTTATGAACCCACTTTAAAAAACATTGTGTGTGAAAGCGGTTATACGTAAAAGTTTAACCGCTTTTTTGTGCCTAAAATAAGACATAGGCGATAAGTGAGTGTTAAGTGCACAGGTTGCGTAAATAGTGACTTATATAGACTATAGTATTAGCTAAACGTCTTATTGTTAGGGCTACAGCGCTTTGTTATTATTCGCCGATTATTCACGGATTGAACAAGCGGGGCGACACACATACGCTCCATAACACACATACAAAAAGAGAAACGTGCTTTATGATCATCTTTTTTATCTGCCTCACTATTTTAATACTGGGCTATAAGTTTTACAGCCCATTTGTTGAAAAACAAGCCGGTTTGGATTCAACTGCTGACACACCACAAAAACGCTTTAGCGAAGGTGTTGATTACGTAGCCATTCATCCCGTACGTGCTTTTTTAATTCAGTTTTTAAATATTGCGGGTGTTGGCCCAATATTTGGTCCAATTTTGGGGGCTTTATATGGTCCTGTTGCGTTAGTTTGGATTGTTCTTGGTAACGTTTTAGGTGGCGCTGTACACGACTTTTTCTCAGGTGTAATGAGTATAAAAGAAGACGGTAAGAGCCTACCAGAAATCGCAGGCCATTATTACAACGTCGTATTTAAAGGCTTTATGCTTGTATTTACTGCCATGCTGCTGTTTTTTGTAGGCGTTGTATTTATTATGAGCCCAGCAGGTTTGTTAAGTAACCTGGATATATTTAAAGATACGTTTTTTGATAATAATACTTTTTGGGTACTTGCTATTTTAGCGTATTACTTTTTAGCTACGTTATTACCAATAGATAAAATCATTACGAGATTTTACCCAATTTTTGGTGCGCTAATGATTGTAATGACAGTAGCAATTGCTATTTCATTACTTATTAATGCGCCGCACTTACCGGTACCAAGTGACTTTTTGGCTTATTTTGAAGCCGACCATGCACATGACTTTTTAGAGCCAAACCCAGATGGATTACCAACATGGCCATTGCTATTTATAACAATTACCTGTGGTGCTATTAGTGGTTTTCACTCTACTCAAGCGCCTATTATTGCGCGTTGTTTAACTAACGAAAAATACGTACGTCCAGTTTATTACGGCGCTATGATGTGTGAAGGTATTGTAGGTTGTGTATGGGCACTTGCTGGTATTGCAGCGTTCCCAGAAGGTTATGCAGGCTTAAAAGCACTACTTGACCAAGGTGGTCCAGGTTTAGTAGTTAACCATGTAGCTAACAGTTACTTAGGTGTATTTGGCGGTATTATGGCGGTTATTGCAGTAGCCGTTTTCCCAATCACCTCTGGTGATACAGCGTTTCGTTCGCTACGTTTAACAGTTGTTGATGCGTTTAATATTCCACAAAGTTTACGTAATCGTTTACTACTTGCGGTTCCTATATTAACAATTGCGTATTTTATGACTAAGTTAGATTTTTCGGTAATTTGGCGCTACTTTGCATTTTCAAACATGTTACTTTCTACAAGCGTACTATGGCTTGCCACTAAGTACTTATTTGACCGTGGAACATTCCACTGGATTGCGAGTGTTCCTGCTGTTATAGCTACAGCGGTAACGGTGTCTTATATAGGCACTGCAGCAATTGGTCTTAACTTATCAAGCGATTTAGGTAAACCTATTGGCGCTGTAGTAGTAGTAATTGGCTTAATTGTTTTAGCTATTGTCCATGCTAAGCATAAAGTTAAACCGGCAATGTAATAATTAAAATAGCGTAACTTGTTACGCTATTTTAAGCATTAAAAAGCGAGCTGTTCATAATGAATAGCTCGCTTTTTTGTGCGTTAAAATTAAGCGTTATTCAGTAAGTTTTGTTGCAAGTTCAAAGTAACTGTTATCGTCTAGTGTTTTACTTATCATCATTGCACCCTCTAGTAGGCTAACAGTTTGAATAGCTGATTGAGTTGGGTTTAAATCGCCATTTGCAGAGTGCGCAGCAGTCAACCATGCTAGGTTTTCGTTAAAAAAGCGTTTTACTTCAAGGCGTACTTTTTCTGGTAAGCTATCGCTTTCGGCACCTAACAGACCACATAAACACATTTTTCGGTCTGTTACTAATGCACTTCTAAAAAGCTGAGTATATACGTTGATCGGATTTTTACCGCTTGCTTTAAGTGCGTTTGGTTCACCTAATGCGGTTAAAAACGAATTAGTATATTGATGAGCAAGCTCTGCACCTAAATCGGCCTTAGTCGGAAAGTGGTAGTGCACACTGGCGCTTTTAATGCCTACTTCGTTAGCAAGCTCTCTAAAGCTAAAGTTACTATAGCCACCCAGGCGCACTTTGTTTTCTGCGGCTTTTAATAAAGCCTCTTTTTTACTCATACTTTACACCCTATTCGTGATAGCAAAATTATCGACCAGTGGATAGTTATTTACAAGCCCTATTATTTTAATTATCCGACTGATCTATATGCTTATTAATAATTAATCAATTAAAAGAATAATTAAAATTTGACTTAGATTTAATTTAACTATATAAATTACCTATCGGTAGGTAGGTTGTTGCCGTCAATTCACTCTTAAACAATAAAGGTAGAGATTGTTATGAAAATTTATGATGTAGAAAACTTTCCAAACCCACTTCGTGTTCGTATTGCTTTAGCTGAAAAAAATGCTACTGAAAATGTTGAATTTGTACCTGTTGATTTATTAAATGGTGAGCACAGAACAGAAGCCTTCTTAGCTAAAAACCCGTTAGCGGGTGTGCCAGTATTAGAACTTGATGATGGCACGTTTATATCTGAATGTACGGCAATTACCGAATATATTGATAGCGTATTTGAAGGTCCATCTTTAATGGGGCAAACTGCAAAAGAGCGTGCAGTAATTAACATGATGCAAAAGCGTGCAGAATCTATGGTGCTTGACGCTGTGGCAACATATTTTCATCATGCAACCGATGGTTTAGGACCAGAATTAGAAGTTTATCAAAATGCAGGTTGGGGTGAAAAACAAGGCGAAAAAGCACGCCAAGGGTTTAGCTATTTTAATGATGTACTAGCGCAATCGGCGTTTGTTGCTGGTGAGCGGTTTAGTATTGCTGATATTACATTGTATGCTGGGCTGGTATTTGCTGGATTTGCACAAATAGCAATCCCGAATGAGTTAACCCATTTAGTTGCATGGCAAGAAAAAGTAGCAAAACGCCCAAGTGTTGCGGCTTAATTAGGTTATTAGTTTAGAATTTAAGTGGAGTTACGGTTAGGAGCCAAATATGAAAATTGCTGCCGATTTTAGTAAGCGAGTTGTTGTGCATAGCGAAACGCTCCCGTGGGTTGCATCGCCAATGGCGGGCGTTGATAGGCGAGCGCTCGATAGAGTGGGTGATGAAGTTGCTCGCGCAACAACAATTGTTCGCTACGCACCAGGCAGTGAGTTTTCGCCGCATACACACACCGGCGGCGAAGAGTTTGTTGTGCTTGAAGGGGTATTTCAAGATGAGCATGGTGACTTTCCTGTAGGTTCTTATATCCGTAATCCACCGCAATCAAAGCATAAACCGGGGTCTGAAAATGGCTGTGTTATATTTGTAAAGTTATGGCAGTTTCAGCCAGATGATAGAACCCACGTGCGTTTGCAAACAAACTTGATGCAAAGTACGGCGCACCCTAGTTTTAAAAATGTAGCCGTAACCCCTTTATACAAGGATGACTTTGAAGACGTAAGCTTGTTGCACTTTAAGCCTAACGCTTGCATGGTTATAAGCGCAAAAGGTGGAGCAGAGCTGCTAGTACTTGAAGGCTCGTTTGATGAGCAAGCCGATACCCTTGTAAAAAACAGTTGGTTAAGAGTGCCTATTAATAGCTCCGTTAACGTTAAAGCGGGAAATAATGGTGCAAAAGTATGGCTTAAAACGAGCCATTTAACGGATGTAGAAAACCAGATATATCGCGTACAAAACGCGTAATTGAGTCGTTTATTTGAGATTATTTATTGATTTAGTTCAGGACTAATTAATTTTAGAAGGTGTACTTTTACCACTCAGCCTATTTAAGGAGTGCAGTAATGGTACACACAACACATGGTTTATCGATTGGTCTTGAACGTGCAGGAAGAGAGTTTTTTTTAAAACTTAAAGCCGTTGGTACGCTTACTCACGACGACTATAAAATAATTACCCCAATGATAAATTCAGCTCTTGGTGAAGTTAAGCACCCAGTTGTGAACGCCTTAATCGATGGTAGTGAGCTTGAAGGTTGGGAATTACGCGCAGCGTGGGATGACTTTAAATTAGGTGCTAAGCACTCTAAAGAATTTAAAAAAGTAGCTATTTACGGTAATAAAGAGTGGCAAGCTCGAATGGCGAAAATAGGTAACTGGTTTATATCTGGTGAGGTTCAATACTTTGAAAATGCTACCGCAGCTATAGATTGGCTAGACGAATAGCTTGATTAAAAAGCTTAAATTAAAGCACTCTTATAGTCATATATAGTAACTATAAGAGTGCTTTTTTGCTCTATGGGTCACGTTATTAAGTAGTTACATTCGCTTTATTTCAATTGTTAATACCGCTCTACTAAAATACACTCATTATTATTGAGCAAATTACACATTATAAAAACAATGAAACAAGTACTTACCTTTATTACATTCCTGATATTTTCTACATCAATACATGCAAAAGAGAACAACATATTCACGCCGGTGAGCGATCTTTTTTTGGCTGTTTCTAACGTTGACCACACGCAAATGCGTGCAGCCGTTGATGATTCATTTCTACTTTTAGAACACGGTGAAGTGTGGACTATTAATGACTTTATAAATGTTGTTAAGCCCTCTGACTTTATAAGAACTAATTATTTTAGTGTTATAAATTCGCGTGTAGCGGGTGATGTTGCTTTTATTAATTACTGGAATAAAGCCAATATTAAAAACACCGAAAGAAGTATTGATATTTATTGGTTAGAAAGTGCCGTTGTATCAAAAGTGGGCGACAAATGGTTGTTATCGCAAATGCACTCTACTCGATTACCCCAAGATGAAATACCTAAAGGTGTCATTTTCATAAAACAGTAAATGTAAAAAGTAGGCGTTACTGGATTTAGTTTTTATGATTTTGTTTAGCAAAAATCGTATCTATTTTTAAATGATTTGTTGAGAAAGTAGATTTACCTTGTGTTAATGTAACCCATGATATAACTCCATAAGTAAAATGAAATTATTAAATAACTCAACTTAAAGGAGTATGACTATGTCGTTTAACTTATCTGGGATTATCAAAGGTATTGTTGCAGGATTTGTTGGCACATTGGTATTAACAGGTTTAATGATGATGAAAAGTATGTTGGCATTATGCCATCGTTAGATCCTGTGCAAATGATAGCCAACATGGTTGCCGAAAAAACGGGTACAGATACTAATATGGTGGTTGGCTGGATTTTACACTTTGTTATTGGCTCTGTAGCATGGGGCGTTGCTTTTTCGGTTATTAATGATTTATTACCAAGCAAGTCACAGATAATGAAAGGTATTACTTTTGGTGTAGGCGCTTGGTTACTAATGATGATTGGTCCTATGCCAATAAGCGGTGCTGGTTTGTTTGGTTTATCAATGGGGATTATGGCACCCGTGCTAACCTTGGTTTTACATATTGCTTTTGGTGCAACGATGGGCTTAACTTTTTTTAAATTAAAAAGTACACACAGCAGCACACTTTAAACTAACTCCCCAATTTTATTTATCTGTAAAGATTAAATTTATAAAAGCGTGTTTGTTTTTAGGCAAATAAAGTCTAAGTGTTGCAGCTATTTTTGAATTTATACAATAGCTTTATAACAAACACGTGTTGCCTCTCAATTAATAACATACTTAAAATTCTGCACATAAATAGCCCCAATTTATTAAAAACCATCCCTGTTTTGATATTAAAAATAGGTTGCACACATCCCAATTATTGCTAAATATGCGGAGCTGAAAAGCTCCTTTTAGTGGTTTTAAAGCGAGCTAAACACCAATTCAAACTCAATTTTAAAAAACAAAAACCACTTTTATATGCTTCGTAGAACACAGTGAACAATTGAACCAAAATAGGAACTCGGCTATGGTTTGTTTATCAATAAAAATAAATAAAAACACGTTAATGTACCAATTATTACAAGCCTGTTTTATTTCATGGAGGATTTAGATTGGCATTTCCAATTTTAGAGACCAATCGTTTGAGGTTAGATGAGTTATGTAAAGAAGATTCAGATAGCGTATTTGAATTGTTCTCAGATATTTCAGTTATTAAATATTATGATTTGGAAGCTTTCACTGAACGGTCACAAGCGATTAGTTTAATAGCCTTTTTTAATTCTCGTTATAAAGAAAAATCAGGTATTCGTTGGGCTATTCGCCTAAAAGAAACCAATAAGCTTATCGGCACTTGTGGCTTTAATACGTGGAATTTGAAAATGAAAAACGCTGTTATCGGCTATGATTTAATGCCTCAGTATTGGGGGGTGGGTCTTACCACTGAAGCAGTTCATCGGATAGTTAAAGCTGCATTTTTAGGTGAATTATTTTGCGGTAAACTTAATCGTATACAAGGCGATACTGTTTTAGGAAACTCTGCGTCTGAGTCACTTCTTTTAAAAGTAGGGTTTAGAGAAGAGGGTATAAGGCGTCAAAGTGGTTATTGGAAAAATCAGTTCCACGATCTTAAATGCTTTGGGTTAATTCAGTCCGAGTACTGTGAACAAAAGGTCATTCAAAAGGGAAGGTAATAGCTGGTAGCTGTGCGTTATTTATTATTTCAATCAACAATTACTGCCTCTTAATGAGGTCTGTAGCGATAAACAATATTGTGCAATCAAAGTTGATCTTTGGTTCATTGGCAACTTATATGCTTTTTCAAAAAGTATAATTTTATTTATTACATATTTAATTTTTAATTTGTTCATACTCTTGATAAGTAATATAAAACAAATCTTTGAGGGTGTTTTTTGCTGCTTGATTTAATGGATCTGACTGACTACTTGCTATATTTATTAATTGATTTTTGATCAAGTTTGAACGCGGTACAGTGCCAGTATGAAGCGCTTCTAAAACGCCATGTCGCGTTTCAATATCATGTTTAGAATCAATGAATTGGTTTGCCATCTGTTCTCGTTCTTCATTATTGCTAAATTTTAATGCGTTATTAACGAGTAAGCTATGGTTTGCCCCATCACTATTAGCTAATAAGTTATTTATACGCGTTAATATTTGCTCTTTTTCATAGTCATCTAACTGAAAAGGTTTTAATAAGTTTAATGCATCTAAAACCATGTTCTCAGAATCTTCAGTATAGATTGCAATATCAGCAAGTGCGGAGTGAATACTTGGGTTTTCAATATTATTATTCAGGTTAGCGGTCAGTAATAAAAACTGTTCCCTTGATTGATTGTCATCATACTGACTAAGTTCAAGTGCAAAATTAGTTAAAGTGTCACTGCCTTGGTCTTCGGGTAGTTCTTGCAAAATAGAGACTATATGATGAAAATTCATTTGATTCAAAACTAAGGGTTTTCATATGTTCAATTAAGTTAGTTTGCTCATTAGGGAAATTTATTAGTAAGTTTTTAAACGAAGTAATAACCTCAGCTAATTTACTTTGGTCGCCATAGTTACCCATCTCAGAAAGTACTATAAATTCTTTTAACATTAAAACTGAATTGTTAGCATTAAGGCTGTGAAAATTATCGTCAACAGAGCTAACCAAACCGTCATGAGTTATGACAGGGTTTTGCGCCATTGTTTTTTACTTTCTGGC